>NZ_JAALEB010000221.1:0-363 GCF_014145165.1 Dietzia sp. Cai40
GCCGAGCCCGGCGGCGACCGCGGCCGACGCCCCTCCGCTCGAGCCGCCCGGGGTGAGCGCCGTGTCGTGCGGGTTGCGGGTGATGCCGGTGAGCGTGTTGTCGGTGACCCCCTTCCACGCGAACTCCGGGGTCGTGGTCTTGCCGATCACCACGCAGCCGGCCTCGTGCACCGCGGAGGTCACCGGGGCGTCGTCGGGCCACGAGTCGGGGTCGGCGGCCCCGGCCTTGTCGGCCAGCAGGCGCGATCCACGCAGTGTCGGGACCCCGCGGGTGTAGAAGATGTCCTTGATCGAGGTGGGGACGCCGTCGATCGGGCCGAAGGGTTCACCCCGCCGGTACCGGTCCTCCGATCGGCGGGCGGA
>NZ_JAALEB010000222.1:0-8058 GCF_014145165.1 Dietzia sp. Cai40
GAGGGTCGCCTCTCGATCGAGGTGGCAGAAGGCGTTGATCTCGCCGTTGACCCGCTCGATCGCCTCCAGCGCGTGCTCAGCGGCGTCGACCGGTGAGAGCGAGCCGCTCCGGAAGCGCTCGGAGAGCTCCAGGGCCGTCAGGGAAGAAGTCATCCGTGTACCTTCCGTCAGATTGTCGACAATCCTACAGTCGGCCGCCTCGTCGTCAACACTCCGGTCACCCCGAATCCGCGGGCGCTGATCCGGACATCACGACCCCGGGCGGGTTCGCCTCCTAATCTGGGAGCCATGACCCCAGCTGAGGACAGCACCCCCGACGGCACGTCCGCCCACCGCCCGTCCACCGGAACCCCTCCCGCCGTCGACCTCCCCCCCGAGCTCGCCGAGGCCCTGAGCAGAGCTGCGGAGACGCCCACCCTCGTGATCGCGTGCGACTACGACGGCACCCTGGCGCCGTTCGTCGACGACCCGACTCTCGCCGTCCCGGCGCCCGGCGCCATCGACGCCCTCGAACGCCTCGCCGGGCTTCCGCGGACCACCGTCGCCCTGCTGTCCGGCCGCAACCGCGCCGCACTGGCCCAGGTGAGCGGCGCCGTCGCTCCGGTGGTCCTGGTGGGCAGCCACGGGTCGGAGTGGGAGGGCGGGTTCGACACGCCCCTGGACGACGACGAGCTCGCGCGGCTCGCCCGTGTGGGTTCCGAGCTCGAGGAGATCGTCTCGCGCACCCCCGGGGCGCACGTCGAACCCAAGCCCACGGCCGCCGTCCTGCACGTCCGCCCGGTCGAGGACCCGGCCCTGCGTCAGAAGGCGATGGCCGAGGCCATGGCCGGACCCGCCGCCCTCGACGGCGTCTTCGTGACCGAGGGCAAGAACGTCGTGGAGATCGCGGTCCGCGAGGCCAGCAAGGGCGCGGCGATCGAGAAGCTGGTCGAGCAGACCGGGGCGGAGATCGCGATCTTCATCGGCGACGACGTGACCGACGAGCGCGGTTTCGCGCGCCTCCGGGACGGGGATGTCGGCATCAAGGTCGGAGACGGCCAGACGCTCGCGGCCTACCGCGTGGCCGACATCCCGGCGGTGGTCGGGCTGCTCTCCCAGCTCGCCGAACTGCGGGCCTGACGCCCGGATTGCACCCGGGAGCGGTCGTCGCCGTACACTTAACGACAACGGTTCCCATTACTACGAGAGCGGTACTCGTGATGTCGTCATCCCCCTTCCCCCGCCGTCCCCGCCTGACGAGGGCGGCCGCCCTCACCATGGCCGCACTCGTCGGAGGGGCCGTCCTCACCGCCTGCGGGTCCGAGGACGGCACGGACGACGGGACCGCCGCCGGCGGCCTGAACCTCGTGGCCTCCACCACCGTCTACGCCGACATCGCCGAGCAGGTCGCCGGCGACAACGCGACCGTCGAGTCCGTGATCTCCGACCCGGCCGCCGACCCGCACTCCTACGAGGCGAGCCCGGCCGACGCCGCGGCGGTCGCCGACGCGGATCTCGTGGTCTACAACGGAGCCGGTTACGACGCCTTCGTGGACCGGGCCCTGGAGAACGCCGCGGACGTCCCGGTGGTGCGGGCGGTCGACGAGTACGAACGCGTCACCGGCGAGTCGATCGCCGAGCACTCCCACGGTGACGACCACGGTGCGGACGAGCACGGGCACGACGACGATCACGGTGCCGAGGACGGTCACGACGGACACGGATCGGACGACGATCACGACGGCCACGACCACGCGTCCGACACCAACGAGCACGTCTGGTTCAGTCTGCCCACCGCGGCCGCCGTGGCCGAGCGGGTGGCCGAGGAGCTGGCGGCGATCGACGAGGAGAACGCCGAGGAGTACCGCGAGAACGCCGACCGGTTCGCCGACTCCCTCGCCCCCCTCGAGGCCGAGCTCGACGCGATCCACGACCGCGGGCACTTCCCCTACGCCCAGACCGAGCGGGTCGGCGCCCACCTGTTCGACGCCGCCCACATGGTCGACCTGACGCCGCGCGGATTCCTGGCCTCGATCGAGGACGACACCGACCCGTCCGCGGCCGACCTCTCCGCCATGCTCGACCTGATGGGCGAGCGGGAGGTCGCGTTCCTCGCGTTCAACACCCAGACCGAGACCACCGTGACCGCCCGCGTCCGTGACGCCGCCGAGTCGGCGGACGTCGCCGTCGTCGACCTCACCGAGACCCTCCCCGAGGGCATGGACTACACCACGTGGATGACGGGGATCGTCAACTCGCTGTCCTCGGCCCTCGACGGTGCGACCCCGGTCGCCGATGGTGGACACTGACCAGGTGACATCTCACTTCCGCGGCGAACCCGGCCCCGGGACGGTCGTCTCCCTGGAGTCGGTGACGGTCTCGCGCGGCGGGCGCACCCTCATCCGCGATCTCGACCTCGAGGTGGCCGCCGGGGAGTTCGTCGCCGTGCTCGGCCCCAACGGAGCCGGCAAGACGACCCTGCTCAAGGTGCTCCTCGGCGAGCTGGCACCCGATTCCGGCACCGTGCTGGTGGACGGCCGCGCCCCCGGCGACCGCGGAACCCACCTGGGGTACGTGCCCCAGCAGAAGGCGTTCGACCCCGGGATCACCCTGCGCGGACGCGACCTGGTCGGACTCGGGATCGACGGGACCCGCTGGGGTCCGGGGTGGCCGTCCCGGCGCGGCGAGAAGCGTCGGGTGGTCGACGCCGCGCTGGACCGCCTAGGGGCCGGGCAGCTGGCGGACAAGCCGCTCGGTCGCATGTCCGGAGGCGAGCAGCAACGCGTCCGGGTAGCCCAGGCCATCGCGTGCGACCCGTGCGTCATGCTCTGCGACGAGCCGCTGCTGAGCCTGGACCTCACCGGCCAGCGCACCGTCGCCTCGGTACTCGACCACCGCCGTCGTCACCACGGCACCGCGGTCCTCTTCGTCACCCACGAGATCAACCCGGTCCTGCCGATGGTCGACCGGATCGTCTACCTCGTGGACGGGCGCCACCGCATCGGCACCCCGGAGGAGGTGTTCACCACCGAGGTCATGTCCGACCTCTACTCCTCGCCCGTCGAGGTGTTGCGGGTCCGCGGCCAGATCATCGTGGTGGGCGACACCCAGCACCTGTGCGCCGAACCCTGGTCCACCGGCCACCACCATCACGACGACACCCACCCCGGAGCGCACTGATGGACCGCCTGCTCGAGATCGCCGGGACGATCGCCGACACCGAGGTGACCGCGCACCTGCTCCGCCAGGACTTCGTGCTCTACGGACTGGTCGCGATCGCGCTGCTCGGCCTGCTGGCCGGGGCGATCGGACCGTTCATCGTGATGCGGCAGATGTCGTTCTCCGTGCACGGCGCCAGCGAACTCGCCCTCACCGGCGCCGCCGCCGCACTGCTGTTCGGCCTCAACCTGGGCCTGGGTGCGATCCTCGGATCCGTGGTGGCCGCGCTGATCTTCGGACTCATGGGCGCCCGCGCCTCCCAGCGCGACAGTTCGATCGGCGTGGTCATGGCGTTCGGCCTCGGCATGGCCGTGCTGTTCATCCACCTCTACCCCGGCCGGTCGGGGACCAGCTTCTCCCTGTTGACCGGGCAGATCGTGGGCGTGTCGGAGCACGGCGTGGTCCAGATGGCGGTGGTCGCGGCGATCATCTGCGTCACGTTGATCGCGCTCTACCGTCCGCTGGTCTTCTCCTCCGCGGACCCCGAGGTCGCCGAGGCGCGGGGGGTTCCCGTGCGCGCGATCAACCTGGTCTTCGCGGTACTGGTGGGCCTCGCGGCCGCCCAGGCCGTCCAGGTGGTGGGGGCGCTGCTCGTGCTCTCGCTGCTCATCACCCCTGCCGCCGCCGCGGCCGCCGTCACCTCGAGCCCCGGGCGTGCGATCGCCCTGACCATCCTGTTCGCCCAGATCGCCGCGGTCGGTGGGATGCTGCTCTCGCTCGCGCCCGGGGTGCCCGTCTCGGTGTTCGTCACCACCATCTCCTTCGTCATCTACCTGGCGTGCCGGGCGGTCGCGGCACTCCGGAGCTGAGCACCGACCGGCCCGCGTGACTACCGTCGGACGGGTGCCCATCGACCCCGACCCCCCTGCCGAGCGACCCGCCGGACCCCCGGCCGAGCCCCCGGCCGAGCGCAGCGCTGAGCTCGACGCGATCCGCGCCGCGTTCCCGACCCTCGCCTGGGACTCGGCGTCGTGGATCGACGAGGGCTGGGACCACGTGGTGGTGCTGTGCCGCGGGTGCCGCGGGGCCGACTCCCTCGGGCACCGGGAGCTGGTGTTCCGGTTCCCGACGGACGAGCAGGCGCTCGCCCAGCTCCCGCAGGAGATCGCCGTCCTCGACCACCTGTCCCCCGGTGTCGACGCCGCGATCCCCCGGTACACACACGTTCCGTCGGGCGGCGGCTTCGCCGGGTATCCGCTGGTGGGTGGGGACAGGCTGACCCCCGAGCTACTCCGCGGTCTGCCCACGACGGACAGGACGTCGGTGGCCGGGCAGCTCGGTGCCCTGCTGGCGGCGCTGCACGCGGCCGACACCTCCACCCCGCCGCTGGACCGGGTCCCGGACTCGTACCAACCCGAGAACCTGGACTTCGTGCGGGGGATCGTGGCCCACGACCTCCCTGCGGTGTTCACCGAGGACGAGATGCGGACCGCGCGGGAGATCTGTGACGAGGTCGCCGCGCTCCAGTCCACCCTGCTGCCCAGGGTCTTCCTGCACAACGACGTCTACGTCCGTCACCTGTACTGGGATCGGCGGACGTCCCCGGGCCGGCTGGGGCTCATCGACTTCACCGACATGTGTCTCGGCGACCCGGCGGTCGACTTCGCCGAGCTGTACGAGTACGGCCCGGGCTTCGTCGACGAGGTGCTCGCGCGCTACGTCGGTCGGATCGACTCGACCTTCCTCGACCGGGCGTGGACCTACCAACGGTTCGCCGGGCTCTACATGGTCGTCGGGCACCTGTACTACGGCGAGGAGACGTGGGAGTACGCACGGGCGACGTTCGATCGTTGTCGATCGCCCCGCCGCCCGCCGGGCTGAACGGGAACCGAGGGGCCCGTCAGCCCTTCACGCGACGCTGGCGGGCGAACTCGGACAGCACCACGCCGGCGGCGACCGAGGCGTTGAGGCTCTCCACCCCTCCGGAGATCGGGATCGAGAGGATCGAGTCGCAGTTCTCGCGCACCAGCCGTGAGAGACCCTTACCCTCGGAGCCCACCACGACGACCGTGGGGCCGGTGCCGTCGTAGGTGTCCAGGGTGGTGTCGCCGTCGGCGTCCAGACCCACGAGCTGCACCCCGGCCTTGGCCCAGTCCAGAAGCGTGCGGTTGAGGTTGGTCGCGCGCGCGACCGGCAGCCGGGCGGCGGCACCGGCCGAGGCGCGCCACGCGACGGCCGTGATGGACGCACTGCGCCGCTCCGGGATGAGGACGCCGTGTCCGCCGAACGCGGCGACCGAACGGATGACCGCGCCGAGGTTGCGGGTGTCGGTGATGTTGTCCAGAGCCACGAGCAGCGCGGGTTCGGATGCTCCCATCGCGATGTCGAGCAGATCCTTGGGATCGGTGTACTGGTACGGCGGCACCTGGAGCCCGATCCCCTGGTGCATCCCGTTCGACACCATGCGGTCGAGGTCCGTGCGCGGCACCTCGAGAATCGAGATGCCCTTGTTGGCGGCCAGGTGGACGGCCTCGGTCAGTCGCTCGTCGGCGTCCGAGCCGACCGCGACGTACAGCGCGGTCGCGGGCACGCCGGCCCGGAGGCACTCCACCACCGGGTTGCGGCCCACCACGTACTCCGGACCATCGGCCTGCTTCTCGGCGTACCGGCGCCGCTGCTGCGTGGTCTCCGCCTTCCGCGAGGCGGCCTTGGCCTTGCGGTGCGCGGAGTGATACGTGCGGTCCTCGGCCTTGGGCGTGGCGCCGCGGGCCTCGAGGCCCCGCCGCCGTTGACCGCCGGATCCGACGACCTGGCCCTTCTTGGTGCCGGATTTGCGGATCGCTCCGCGTCGGGCCGAATTGCCAGCCATGTCAGTCCTTCCGGTTGGCGAGCGACCATCTCTGGCCGTCCGCGGTATCTGCCACCTCGACGCCGGCCGAGACCAGACGGTCCCGGATCGCGTCGGCGGTGGCGAAGTCCTTGTTCGAACGCGCGATGTCGCGCGCCTCGAGTTCTGCGCGCACGAGCGAGTCGAGCGCTGTCGTCGCGGCGTCGTCCGCGCCGCCCTCGGCCATCCAGTGGGGGTCGAGGGGATCGACGCCCACGACCGCCGTCATCGCCCGCACGGCCGACGCGGCCGTCAGCGCCGCGTCGAGGTCGCCGGACGCCAGGGCGGTGTTCCCCTCGCGCACCCGACCGTGGATCTCCGCCAGTGCGGCGGGGACCCCGAGATCGTCGTTCATCGCCGCGGCGAACCCGTCCGTCCAGTCACCCACGGGCACCTCGACGCCGGCCTCGGTCACGCGCCGCACGAACGCCTCGATCCTCCGGTACCCGGCGGCCGCCTCCTGCAGTGCCTCCGGCGAGTACTCGAGCATCGAGCGGTAGTGCGCGCTGCCGAGGTAGTAGCGCAGCTCGACGGGTCGCACCGCGCTGAGGATGTTGGGCACGCTGAGCACGTTGCCCAGCGACTTGCTCATCTTCTCCCCCGCCATGGTGACCCACCCGTTGTGCAGCCAGTACCGGGCGAAGCCGTCTCCGGCCGCGTGGGACTGTGCCGCCTCGTTCTCGTGGTGCGGGAACTGCAGGTCCAGACCACCGCCGTGGATGTCGAAGGTCCCACCGAGGTACCAGGTCGCCATGGCCGAGCACTCGAGATGCCAGCCCGGACGGCCCTCCCCCCACGGGGTGGGCCAGCTGGGCTCCCCCGGCTTGGCCGCCTTCCACAGCGCGAAGTCCCGCGGGTCCCGCTTGCCGCGCAGGTCCGCCGCCTCACCCTGGTCGACCTCGTCGAGGCGGTGTCCCGAGAGGTGGCCGTAATCGCCCTCCGGTGCGGCCGACCAGGCGGCCACGTCGAAGTAGACGCTGCCCTCGGCCGGATAGGCGAAGCCGCGCTCGATGAGCCGCTCCATGTAGTCGATCATCTGCGTCACGTGCCCGGTCGCCCGCGGCTCGGTGGACGGCGGCAGGACCCCGAGGGCGTCATACGCCCTGGTGAACTCGCGTTCGTGCGTGGCGACCCACTCCCACCACGGCCGGCCGTTCTCGGCGGCCTTGGTGAGGATCTTGTCGTCGATATCGGTGACGTTGCGGACGAACGCCACGTCGTAGCCCGTGGCCAGCAGCCAGCGGCGCAGGACGTCGAAGGCGACCCCGGACCGGACGTGGCCGATGTGCGGCACGGACTGGGGGGTGGCTCCACAGAGGTAGACGGACGCGTGCCCCTCCCGGACTGGGGTGAACTCCCGGAGGGAGCGGGTGGCGGTGTCGTACAGATGGAGCGTCACGGGTAGCGAGTCTACCGGTGACGCACCCTCCCGCCCGCTTCGTCAGCTCCGGAACACCAGGGCCGTCGCCACGGCGGAGACCCCCTCACCGCGACCGGTGAAGCCCATGCCGTCGGTCGTGGTGGCCGAGACGGAGACCGGGGCGCCGATGATCGCCGAGAGGGTCTGTTCCGCCTCGACCCGCCGCGGGCCCATCTTGGGGCGGTTGCCCACCATCTGCACGGCGGCGTTCCCGATCGCCCACCCGTGCCCGGCGAGTTCCGCCACCGCCTCGCGCAGGAGCCGCTCACCCGAGACGTCGTCGTACTCGGGGCGACCGGTGCCGACCAGGGTGCCGAGGTCACCGAGACCGGCCGCGGACAGGAGCGCGTCGACCAGGGCGTGGGCCACCACGTCGCCGTCGGAGTGCCCCTCGCACCCGTGGTCGTCCGGGAAGTGCAGGCAGGCCATCATGCATCGCTTGCCGGGCTGCACCTGATGGGCGTCGGTGCCGATGCCGACGCGCGGGATCACGGGTCCGGTCACGGGTGCTCCTCCGGGTTCTCGCGTGCACCGGGCTCCTGCGGTGCGCCGACTTCGTGCAGGGCACGGACTTCCGACAGGGCACGGACTTCGTGCAGGGCTCGGACGTGGT
>NZ_JAALEB010000223.1:0-2337 GCF_014145165.1 Dietzia sp. Cai40
CACACATCGCCCGAGAGGCGGGTGTGCGGAACGCTCTTATCGATGGCGCCGTCGGCGGACGTCGCTCAGGCCAGCGGGCCACCACAGTTGGGCCACGCGCCCGGCCCCTGTCCGGCGAGCACGCGCTCGCCGATGTCGATCTGCTGCTCGCGGGTGGCCTGGTCGGCGGTCGGGGCGTACTCGCCGCCACCGAAGCCGGTCCAGGTCTGGGCGGCGAACTGCAGACCGCCGAAGTATCCGTTGCCGGTGTTGATGTGCCAGTCGCCGCCGGACTCACACTGGGCCACCTGGTCCCAGGCGCTCGCGGGCGCGGCGGAGGCGGCGGGGGCCGCCAGCGAGGCTCCACCCGCGGCGATACCGCCTGCGAGCATCGCGCCGGTCAGGGTTCGGACGAGCTTCTTCTGCATCTCTCGTGACCTCCTGAGGTCTCGTGTCGTGCATCGGGTGTCCAGCATCGGCCGTCGACCATCGACGGGGACGGCGGACGACCCTACGAGCGGGGTACGGGGGCGACGCAACCCCGGCGCGGCGAAACCGGGGGATCCGGGTCGGGCTCGGGCGGCGGGAGTCGGGACCCCCACGGGGATCGGCACTGCTCACGGGGTCAGTTCGGTGCGACACCGCGACCGCCGGGCTCTGCGGTGAGATGGCTCACCTCGCCGTCGTCCCGCGTCGCGCTCCCGACCCATAGGCTCGGCGGCATGTCCGATCACATGATCCGAGTCGACGGGCGGCGCATCGCCGTGCACGAGTGCGGCGACCCCGCCGGGCAGCCGGTGATCCACTTCCACGGCACCCCGGGCTCGCGTCTCGAGATGGACTTCGGCTCCGACCTCGCCGAACGGGCGGGAGTCCGGGTGATCGGCGTCGATCGCCCCGGTTACGGCCTGTCCGACCCCGGGCCGATCAGCCCGGGCGGGGTCGCGCGGGACGTCCTGGCGGTCGCCGACGAGCTGGGGGTGGCGCGGTTCGCCGTTTCGGCCTGGTCGGGTGGAGGGGCGTTCGCGCTGGCCACCGCCGCCGCAGCGCCCGATCGCGTCATGCGGGTGGGGGTCGCCGGGGGGTTGGCCCCGTTCGATCGGATGCCCGGGGCGCGCGAGGCGCTGACCGCGGGAGATCTCGAGGCGCTCTCCCACTTACCGGGGGACCCCGCCCGCGCGGCCGAGTTGTTCCTGTCCGGCAACTCCGGGTTCCTCGACGCGATGCTCTCGGTCAGGGACGACGAGACCGCGCCGTGGGTCGACTGGATGTGGGCGGACAGCGACGCGGCGGTGATCGCCGACCCCGCGGCCCGGCGGGCCCTGTTCGTGAACTTCCGCGAGGCGCTCCGGCAGGGCACCGGGGCGATCGCGTGGGACAACGTGGCCTTCGTCGGCCCGTGGGGCTTCCGGGTCGAGGACGTCCGCGCACCCGTGCACCTCTGGTACGGCGACGACGACGAGATGGCCCCACCGGCCAACGGGCGATGGCTCGCCGAGCACCTGGGCGCGGCCGAGCTCACGGTCTACGCGGGTGAGGGCCACCTGCTGCCGCTGGCCCACTGGGGCGAGATGATGCGGGCGCTGACCACCTGCGGGAGCTGACCACCACGGAGTGAACGGCTCAGCCGGCCACCGCGGCGGCGAGGTTGGACAGCGAGTCCTCGAGCTGCTGCTCGGACACCAGCGGGAAGGACACCTTCTTGAGGATCTCCTTGTCGGTGACCTTGCCCCAGTCGTAGGTCAGGCGGACCAGCGTCGACTCGGGCCCGCGGTTCTCGAGCTCCCAGACCCACTCCCAGCCGGGGGGCTCGGTGCCGGCGGGCGCAGTCTGCCACGCCAGGATCTTGTCCTTGCCGTAGCCGGTGACGTGGTTCTCGGTGCGGTACTCGCCACCCATGTGCTCACCCTCCATGTCCATGGAGAACACGTCGCCCACCTGCTGGATCCGGTCGGACTTGTAGTCCCCGCGGACGAAGCCCGAGCCGTCCAGCCTGGCGTGGTTCTCCGGGTTGGTGAGGATGTCGAAGATCTCGGCCGCCGAGTGGTCGATCACGCGCTCGACGGTGACGCTCGTAGATGTGGTCATGTCTCCCACCTTGCACGTCGGCGCCGTCCCGTGCATCCGGTCGCCGCGACCCGCGCCGGGTCGCCACCCCGGTGAACTGCCGCTACGGTCGTCACCATGGACCAGTCGACACCGCACCGGACCGAGGCGTCCCCGTCCGAGCCGACCCCGACCGAGCCGACCCCGACCGGGGCCCACGCGACCCGGGGCACGGGGTGGGCCATGCCCGTCATCACGCTCCTCGGGGTGGCGGCCGCCATCGTGGCCGCGTTCGTCGGCAGCGGCGCCCTC
>NZ_JAALEB010000224.1:0-2566 GCF_014145165.1 Dietzia sp. Cai40
GGCCTCCTCCGCCGCGGGCGTCACGGGGCAGGCGGCGGCCTGGGTCGCCGCATCGCTGCCCATGAGCGCGGAAGCCCACACCAGACCCCCGAGGACCAGCGTGGCCACCACGAACAGCACGTAGGGGCTGCGTAGTCGTCCCATCCCCCGAGTGGGGGTCGGACTGGGTGTCGCCTGGGCGCTGAGGTGGACGACCATGAGGGTCCTTCCTGCAGGTGTCACGGTGCGGGAGCCCTGTCCGGGTCCGCCTCACCACTGTAATCGTCGGGGAATCGGCGTCCCGGTGGGGACACGGTCCGGAAGCGCGGATGAAATCCCTGCTAGTTTCCGTTAATATGCGTGCGCCGGTCGGTCCACGATCGAACCGACCGCCCCTCGCCACCTGACCGCTAGAGAAGAGACACATGGCAACCGACTACGACGCACCCCGCCGGACCGAAGCTGACGAGCTGGCCGGTGATTCGCTGGAGGAACTCAAGGCCCGGAGGGCGGAGGGGGCTACCGGCGAGGTCGACGTGGACGAGACGGATACCGCCGAGTCCTACGAACTCCCGGGGGCGGATCTCTCCGGAGAGGAACTCACGGTCCGTGTGGTTCCCGAGCAGGACAATGAGTTCACCTGCGGAGACTGCTTCCTCGTCCATCACCGGAGCCGGTTCGCCGAGGAGAGGGACGGACTGCCGATCTGCGTGGACTGCGCGGGCTGATCGCTCAGCTGTAGTGGTTGTCCGGGAGGGCCGCCGCGAGTCCTTCCGGGTCACGGGTGCTGATCAGCCAGTAGGGCGTGGGGTCCAGCGGGTCGTCCAGGACGACGATCACCATGGTGGGGACATAACCGCGGTGGACGACGAACGCCTCCGGATCGAGTTGGCGCCCCATCGCGGCCTGCTTGGCGGTCGCGGGCACGACGGCGCTGCGCGAGATCGCCTCGAAGGGCAGACGCGCGCGGCCCGCGTACAGGGTCCCTCCGCCCTGACCGTCGGACTCGACCTCGATACGCTCGCGACCGACGGTGACGAAGAGCCACGCGAACAGGGCGGGCACGACCACGGTGAGCAGCCACAGCCACCACGGCGCGCCGAGTACCGAGGCCACGGCGGCCACGAGGACGGTGATGGCGGCGAGAAGCACCCACCACCATCCCGGTACCCGGAGTCGTTCCGAGTGAACAGGGCGCGGGACCCGGTCGGGCGACGGTCGGAGATCTTCTTCGGTCACGACATCAAGACTATCCATCACCCGGGCTCCACCCGGCAGGAGGGCGGCCAGCCATGAACCACCCCGACCACTCGTCCGGATCACGCGGACCGCTGCGGCTACGGAGGTTGGACCCCGGTCTTCCGGTGCCGTCCCGCGCCCACCCCTCCGACGCGGGCATCGATCTGTTCTCGGCCGAGAACTGCGCACTCGAACCCGGGCATCGTGCGCTGGTGGGCACAGGGGTGGCCGTCGCCATCCCGGAGGGGTACGCCGGGCTCGTCCACCCCAGATCCGGTCTCGCCGCACGGGCGGGACTGTCGATCGTCAACGCCCCGGGCACCATCGATGCCGGGTATCGCGGCGAGATCAAGGTCAACCTCGTCAACCTCGACCCGTCCGAACCGGTTCACATCGGACGAGGTGACCGGATCGCACAGTTGATCATCCAGAGAGTCGAACTCTGGGACGTGCAGGAGGTCGACGAGCTCGACCAGACCGACCGGGGAGAGCGGGGCCACGGCTCGACCGGAGGTCACCACCGCCTGACCTGACCGGCACCACACCACGTTGGGTAGCGTCAAGAGGCACGGTCCCGACCGGGACCAGGTCGCACGCGGAGAGGATTCGACCATGTTCGGACGCAAGAAGTCGGTGACCGGGGACCGCGACGCCGCCACCCCCGGGGAACCCGCGGACTCCGCACCGTCCACGACCGGTCCGCATGACCGCTCGTCGGTCGGGGACGTGGCCCGGTACTACACCGACCTCGGGTACGGACACCTCGACCTCGGTTCCCTGGTGATCGGCGTCCCCAACGGGCGCGATCTGAACGTCGCGCTGGACCCGAACGGTCAGCCGGAGTTCCACGTGGTCACCACCGTGTCGCGGGTGATCCCGCGCGCCTTCGCCGCGCCGAAGTCGGCCGGGCAGTGGCGGACCATGGTCGCCGCCATGCGCGAGCAGCTCGAGGGTCAGGGCGCCGAGGTCACCGTCGAGGACGGTCCGTGGGGGCGCGAGCTCGTGGCCGCCATGCCGGGTGCCGTCTTCCGTGCGATCGGGGTCGACGGGCACCGGTGGACCGCCGAGGTGCGCATCATGGCCACCCCGGAGCTGGCCGAGCAGGCCGCCGAGGAGGGTCGGGAGGTGTTCAAGCACCTGCTGGTGAACCGTGGCGACGGACCGATGCCCGTCCGGGAGGTGCTTCCGCTGACCATCCCTGACGAGATCCAGCAGGCGCTGGTCAAGGCGCAGTCGCAGTTGGCGGCACAGCAGCAGGCGCAGGCCTACCAGCAGCAGATGGCGGCAGGTCAACAGGGCCAGCCGGCCGCGCAGGCCCGGCCCCAGGGCCAGCCGGCCGCGCAGGCCC
>NZ_JAALEB010000225.1:0-3065 GCF_014145165.1 Dietzia sp. Cai40
CGGGCAGCCGGGACGAGTCCTCGCAGGCCGAGACGCGGGCCCTGGCCTCGGCCCTCGAGAGGGTCCTCGGGGTACCGGTGTCCGCCGGGTTCGCCTCCGCGGCCACTCCGACCGTCGCCGACGCGATCACCGGGTTCAGGGAGCGGGGTCATCGCCGGGTGGCCGTGGCGACCCACCTGCTGGCGCCCGGGTTCTTCGCGGACCGGATCGCGGCGGCCGGCGCGGACGTGACCTCACCGCCGCTCGGCGCGAACCCGGAGATAGTCGATCTGATTGTCCGGTTATACCTGGAGAATTCGACGGATTTAATCCGCTGACCGGCCCGACTGTTCTCGATCCCATAATAAACGGATCACTTATCGAGAATGGCCGGCAAATGTGACCGGGCATAATTTCCCGGTGCTGGTGCATACTGTTGTGTAGTAGTGGTCGCACCTAGCTAGGAGAATCAATGGCTCAGCAATTCCAGGTCAGGTACATCGATGACATCGACGGAACGGAACTGGGCGAAGAGGCCAATTCCATCTCGTTCGCCTTCGAGGGCAAGGAATACTCCATCGACCTGAGCGACGAGAATGCCGACGCCTTCCGTGAGGTGATGGCCCCGTACATCGACGCAGGTCACCGCGTGACCGGAAGCAAGAGCAGGCCGGCGCGCAAGGCCGCCGCCAAGTCCGGCTCGGGCGATACCAAGGCCATTCGCGAATGGGCGCGGGAAAACGGCTTCGAGGTCTCTGATCGCGGCCGCATCCCGGCCGACGTGATGGAGGCGTACGCCGCCGCCAACTGATCGCACGCGCGAGGGCCCGCATCCCCGGGAGACGGGGTGCGGGCCCTTCCGTGTATTGGCATGTAGCACCGGTTGGCGGACGGAAGTCGCGACATCACCGCCGTCGAGCCGCGGGAATTGTCCGCCGGATAGTTCGCTCAGAGTCGCGTGATCGGCTCATCCAGGTGCGAGAGAGCGCCGGCGACGAGTCCTGCACGGATTCCGGCGTAGTTGGCACTCCGGAGCGGAGCCATCTCCGCCGCGACCGTCATCGCGCGGTCGAGCACCGCGTCCACCTCGGCCGCCTCATGGGCTATCCCGGCCGCGATCGCCTCGTCCGCCGCATAGCGCTTGGAGGTGAGCATGGCCGTGCTCGCCACCGTGTGGGGCAGCCGGGTGGTGATGAGCGCGTTCATCCCCGGAGGGAACGGCATCCCCAGCTGCGCTTCGGGCAGGTTCCAGAATCCGCGGTCGGCTCGCATGACGCGGTGGTCGTGGGACAGGGCCAGCATCGCCCCGGCTCCGAACGCGTGCCCGTTGACCGCGGCCACCGTGGGTAGCTCGAGCCGCAGGACCCGGGCGAACACCCGCTGGGCCCGCGAGACATAGGCGGGCAGGCCGGCGGGATCGGAGGCGACCACCGACAGGTCGAGACCGTTGGAGTAGAACTTCCCCGCCCCGGTCGTGACCAGGGCCGCCGGCCCCTCGGACGCCTCGACCTCGTCGAAGGCGGCATCGAGGGAGTCCAGGAAGTCGGGGGAGAAGGCGTTGTCCGGGGCGTCCGCGGGGTTCTCCGGCTCGGAGAAGCGGAGGACGAAGACGGACTCGTGACGGCTCAGTGTGGGCATGGGCTCCAGCGTAGATCCCCGGCAACGCCGTCACGGCAGCTGGGACACCGTTGTCACTCCCGTCCACCGCGCCCCGCGTGGGGGCCGGGAGTCCCGTGTGATGGCGGTGGGATGACACCGTTCCGCTGGACACGCCACGGCGTTGTGACGCGATGGCGACGTCGTCGTCGTACCCTGCCCGGGTGACCCGTTCCCCCTCCCGCGCGACCACCGGCGCCCCACCCCACGCCCAGTACGACGAGGCCCTCCGGCTGGGGATCCTGAGGGAGGCCACGCGCAAGCTCCGGGGAGCGGCGCCGGAGCAGCTCGGACTGCGGCCGCTGGCCGCCTCGCAGGGCACCTCCACCACGGCCATCTACACGATGTTCGGGGGCAAGTCCGGCTTGCTCGCCGCGGTCGCGGAGGAGGCGGATCGCATGCTCGCCGACGCGCTGCGGGAGTCGCTGCGTCACGACAGTGTCGAGACCGACATGCGCTCCCTCTGCCGCGCCTACCGCCGGTGGGCGCTGGAAAACCAGGGGCTGTACGCGCTCGTGGTGGGGGAGCCCGTCCGCTCACCCCGCGTCGGCGCCGACCGCCGCGACCCGCAGTCGCACGACCCGCAGTGGAGGGAACCGCTGCTGGAGATCGTCGACGCGTTGGTGGACGAGGGGGTCTTCCGGGCCACGGACGTGCACGAGGCGGCCACCGCGATCTGGGCGTCGCTGCACGGTGTCGTGTCGTTGGAACTCAGTGTGTGGCGGGAGTCGCCGAGCGCCGAGCAGTACTTCGAGACGCAGCTCGCGGCCATCCTGCGGTCCTGGGCCGCCGCCGGCGGCGCCCGCCCGGCCTCAGCCGCCGGACCCGCAACCTCTTCTATCGGAATGGTGGGCTGACCTCATGAGCGAGCGTTCGTTCTTCACCCTCGACGAGTCGGGGGCGTACATCCCCACCAGGTACGCGCGCAGCGCCTGGTCGGAGACCATGGTCAACGGGCCCGCGGTCGTGGTGGCATCGGCCCGTGCGCTCGAGGCCGAGCACGGGGCGGAGGGGTTCCAGCCCGCCCGGCTCACCGTGGACCTCTTCGCGCCTGTCCGCACCGAGCCGTTGGTCGCGGTGACGGAGGAGGTCCGGGCCGGCAACCGCATCCGGGTCGCGGACGTCCGCATGCTCCAGGGCGGAAAGCTGGTGGCCCGCGGCACCCTCGTGCAGTTGCGCCGCGGCGAGCAGCCACCGGGAAATGTGTGGCGCTCGGGACGACGGGTGGGGGCCCCGCCGGAGGCGGACCCCACCGAGAACCGGCCGGGGTCGAACGTCTTCTTCGGCAGCGGCGACGAGGGGGAGGCGTGGAGTCGCGACATGAGCGCGCACCAGAACGACCGGCGCAAGCGGTTCTGGCTGCACCCGCTGGACGTGGTGGCCGGTGAGGACGCGACCCCGTTCCAGCGGGCCGTGACCCTGGCCGAGTC
>NZ_JAALEB010000226.1:0-12645 GCF_014145165.1 Dietzia sp. Cai40
TTGCGTTGCGCCCGCGCGGCCCGTTCGGCCTCGCGTTGTGCGCGACGGGCGGCGCGGACGTCCGGCCTGCTCCCGTCGGGGGCGAGGCTGCCGGGCGCGGTGTCGTCAGGCGTGGTGTCGCCGGGCGTGGTGTCGTCAGGAGTGGCGTCGTCAGGCGTGGTGTCGTCCGTGCTCATGGGATGAAGTTCACCCCCGAGACCTTCATCTCGCCGTCGTCGTGCCGGTTGACCGTGACGCGCACCCGGTACTGGCGATCCTGGTCCTCCTGCGACCTCGGGTTGCCGATCGTCTGATCGATCGCCATGATCACGTCCGCGTGGTCGGGGTAGGACCTCTCGACCGCGGCCGCGGAGACCACGCCGTCCGCCACGACCTCGGTGGTCTGGACGACCTCCTCGTACGAGTCACGACGCGGAGCGAACTGCTCCGAGAAGTCACCCTCGATCATGCCCACTATCCGGTCGACGTCCTCGGAGAGCGTCTCCTGGCGGATGGTCATCAGGTGGGTCAGGACCTCGGTGGCGAAGTCACGGTAGGCCTGGTCGAGCTCGGTGGCGGAGGCGCGGTCGGCGCGGACCGACGCCGCCTTCCCCTGCTCGGACAGCCAGAGTCCTCCCGTGACCAGTGCGGCGAGGAGGGACAGGGCGGCGATGACGGCCAGCGGCGTGAGGCCGCCCCGCCCCGCGCGGTCGGGCTGGTCCCGATCGTTCGAGGGCTGCGATGACACTGGCTAGGTCACTCCGTTCGTCATGACGTCGGTGAGGCTGGCGTCAGCCGGCAGGCGGGCGGCCGTGCCGAGGTTCAACTGACGATACGTCTTGCCGTCCGCCCCGAGATACTCGCCCGTCGCCGGGTCGTACATCGCCGCCGAGGTGCGGATCTCCCGCTCCCCGGAAGTCGACGACGGCACCACGTTGTACGCGTTGGGGTTGTTCCCGGGCGGGCCGACCTCACTGGTGTCGGGCGGATTGTGCCCCTCGGGCGTGTAGTTGTTCGCCCTGCACTCCTCGGGCGAGGCCGCGCGGCGGCCCGGGAACTCCATGCACGGCAGGTTGCGTGCTCCGCGGACGGTCACCTGGGAGTCCTGGGGGACCTTGCAGTAGATGCCGTTGATCAGCGGCGGGACGGAGAGGTCGGCGGGCGACCGCCGCTGGTCCGCCGGCAGGAAGCCCGTCGTACACGGAGGGGTCTCGTTGATCTGGAGGTTGAAGTCCACCTTGATCTCCCCGTCGTCCTTCGCCCCGTTGATGGCCGTGATCAGCGAGGACACCAGGGCCGGGTAGATCACGAGCAACTGCTCGATCGACCGGTTGTAGACCACCCCGACCTCGCCGACGCTCACCAGGTTCGCGACGAGGACCGGCATGGTCGGTTGCAGGTCGTTGAGGACCCTGGTCGCCCGCCCGAGCGAGTCCGGCCCGCGCTGGACGAGCGAGGTGAGCTGCGGTTCGTTGGTCCGGAGCTGATCGGTGACGTCGGCGAGGTTGCGGGTCCAGGCCCGGATCGAGTCCGACGAGCGCAGCTGGGAATCCAGGACCGGCTCGGCGTCCTCGATGAGTTGGCGGGTGACCCCGGAATTGTCCTGGGCCTCGTCCAGCAGCAGTTGCGCGGAGTCAAGGAACTGCCGCAGGTCCCGCTCCGACCCGTTGAACGCGTCGAACGCCTCGGAGATCACCCGGCGCATCTTCGCGTCGTCGATCGACGCCATCAACACCGTCGCCTGGTCCAGGACCGGTCCGATGCCCTGGGGCATGTCGACCCGGTCCGTCCCGAACACCGCGCCGTCCTCCAGTCGACCGGCCGGCTCCCCCTCGGGCACGAACTCCACGTACTGCTCACCGATCGCCGAGACGCTGCGGATCTGCGCCCGCACGTTCGCGGGCACGTCCGCGTTCGACTCGAAGTGCATCTCCGCAACGACGTGCCCGGGCTTGAGGGTCACCGAGTCGACCCGGCCGATGACCGTCCCGAGGTAGGTGACGTTGGCGTTCTGGTAGAGACCACCGGTATCCGGCATCTCGAGGGCGACGTCCGTCCGGTTCCACCCGAGCGAGGTGGGCAGTTTGAGGTACACGACCGACATGACGGCAAGGGCGAGGACCGTGACGACGGCGAAGACCGTCAGCTGGAGCTTGACGAACCTGGTCATCGGGGGGCCTCCTCGGCCGGGGGCGCGGGGTCGCCGGCGGAGTCCGGCGCGGCGAGGTCCCCGGCCGGTTGGTCCATCTGGTCGGGCGCCGGGGGCTGCGGGACGTCGAGCGAGTACGGGTCCGCGCTCGCCAGAGGGTTCGGCGCCAGACCGACATACCCCTCGAGCCCGGCCATCCGGTTTCCGAACTCCGTTCCGAGCAGGAAGGTCTCCGCCAGACGCTCGTTCGTCATGTCCGCGTCGATGTACAGGTTCGCGTAGTCGCCCCGGAGGAAGTTGTCGATACCGGCCTGGGGGAACGGGAAGGTGATGAGGATCTGCATGACGCGGGTGAGGTTGCGGCCGCTGTTCGCCAACCCCTCGAGGACCGGGGTGATGTCCTGCAGGTTGGCCACCAGATTGCTACCGCCACCGGCGTCGATGAGCTGGTTGGCCTTGTTGCCGAAGTCGCCCAGGGAGACCAGGGCCGTGGTGAGTTCCTGCTTCTGCGCGTTGACGAGTGACAACGCCTCCGGCATCTGACCCAGCGCCTTGGCCAGGGTGTCGTTCTGCTCGTTGATCTGCCGCGAGAGCCGGTCCAGACCGTCCATGGCCGCGATGATGTCGGCCCGCTGCTGGTCGAGACCGCTGACGGTGGTCTCCGGCTGTGAGATGACCTCCTTGGCCTCGAACTGGCGTCCGTCCAACGCGGTGTTGAGCTCGCGGGAGATGGTCTCGAACTGGGCGAGTCCGCCGTTGGTGAGGACCACCGACAGCGCCGACAGCGTCTGCTCGGTGGTCGGGTACACACCGGCGCGGGCCAACGGGATGACGTCCCCGTCGGAGAGCGAACCCTCGGGCTCGCCGTCCGGGGGCGGGAAGATCTCGAGATGCTGCGACCCGAGGAGGCTGGTCTGCCCGATCTTCGCGTGCGCGTTGGCCGGGAGACGGACGTCCTCGTTGAGCGAGACCGTGACGATCGCCGTGTAGTCCTCGACCCTCATGTCGGTGATCGAGCCGACGTTGACGTCGTTGACGCGGACCGGCGAATTTCGGGTGATGGTCGTGACGTTGGGCATCTCGATGGTCACCTCGTAGGCGCCCTCTCCGTTGCCCTGGGCGCCCGGGAGCGGGAGCGAGTTGAGCCCCTCCCAGGTGCACCCCGTCCCGGCGAGCAGCACGGCGCCGCCGAGCGCGCCGGCCGCCAGCAGACGTCTGTTCCGGGAACGATCGCGGATCATCACGCACCTCCCGTCGCGATGAGCGTGTCCGTCAGGTTGTCGCCGCGGTTGACCACGTTGATCAACGGATCCGGTCGGGCGGACACGGGCTGCACACCGGGCGCGGTCTGGGTTCCGGGTTTCTGGGAGTTCCAGATCTGGTCCCTCTCCGCGGTCGGCGTGATCGGCGGGGTGACCGCGCCGTACGGGTAGTTGGAGGTGAGCGAGTTGAACAGCGGGCCCATGTACTGCGCACACAGTTGCGCGTCGGATTCGGCCGTGTTGTTGGCCAGGCCCGCGATGGCACCGCAGATGAAGTTGGTCGGGTTGGCCATCTGGTTCATGGCCAGGACGCCGGTGAGGACGCCCTGGTACGGGCGGTAGATGTTGTAGAAGTTGGCCATGGCCGTGGGACCCACGTGCAACACACCCTCCAGGTCGGCACGGCGGTCGCGGACCACCTCGGTGGCCTGCCCCAGCTTGTCCACGGCTGTCGTCACCCGTGTCCCGTGGTTCTCCAGGAAGCGGTCGATGTCGATCACCGCCAGGTCGAGTTCCCTGAGCGCGGCGTCGATGTCGTCGGTCTGGTCGCCGAGGACCTGGGTGACGCTGGCGAGCCTGCCGCCGAAGGAGACGATCTGCTCCTCACTCCGCGAGAGCGCGGTGACGAAGAGCTGGAGGTTCTTGAGGGTGGTGAAGAGGTTCTCGCGGCCGTCGGAGAGCAACGCCATGGTCTGCGAGAGTTCGTTGAGGGCGTCCCTCACCTCCGCACCGTTGCCGTCGAGCATCGCGTCGGCGGACTCGACGAACTCACCGAGCGCTCCGGACTCCTCGTCGCCGGTCGGCCCGAGGGCCGAGGAGAGCTTCATGAGCTGTTCCTTCATGGCGTCCCACTCGACCGGCACCGCGGTCCGCTCGACCGGGATCGATCCACCGTCCTCCATCGCCTCCCCGCCCGTGAACGCGGGGGTGAGCTGGACGAAGCGTTCGGCGACGAGCGACTGGGCCACGAGCAGCGCGGTGGCGTCGGCCGGGACGGGCACGTCCTCGTCGACCTTCATCGTGACCTTGGACAACCCGCCCTCCGTGGTGATGTCCGTGATGGTTCCGACGCGCACCCCGAGGACCCGGACCGTGTCGTCGACGTAGACGCCGCGGGTCGATTCGAAGTAGGCGGTGATGGTCTTGGAGCGCGAGGTGAAGAACCACACCGCGGCGACCACGAGCGCCACCACGATCACGAGCGCGACGACCTTGGCGAGGGTGGAGGACAGTAGTCGACTCATCGGGGCAACCTATTCTCGCCCCAACCGGGGAACTCGTCCATGATCGTCAGGCCGGGAACACCCGGCATGGTCGGCTCGCGGACCAGCCCGGGTTCGGGCTGGATGCGGGGGTCCAGGAGCGGCATGACGTCGCGCAGGATGGTCTGCGGGTACTGACCGATCGACAGGTTGTTCACGTACGCGTTGAACCACGGTCCGGAGGCGACGGCCTCGCTGAGCGCGGTCGAGAAGGGAACGATCCGTCGCAGCCCCAGGTCCATCGACTCCCGGTTGCGGATGAGCAGGTCCGACACCCTCTCCAGCTTGTCCAGCGCCGGTCCCAGCTGGGCCTCGTTGTCCTGGACGACACCGGAGAGCTGGCGGGCGAGCTCGTCGATGTTGGCGACCAACTCGCTGAGCGCCCGGCGCCGCAGATCGAGCTCGGTGAACAACGTGTTGCCGTCCACCATGAGCTGGTTGAGCTGATCGCTGCGCCGGCCGAGGATGTCGGTGGTCCCGGCGGCTCTGTCGAGCAGCTCGCGGACGCCCTCGTCCCGCTTGTTCAGGGACTGGGACAACCGGGTGATCCCGTCTATCGCACCCCGGACCTCGGGCGAGGACTGCTCCATCGTCTCCGAGATCACCGTCAGCGCCTCGTCCACCGAGTCGGTGTCCATGGCCTCGACGGTGTCGGTCAGGTCACCGAGGGCGGCCGTCAGCGAGTACGGCACCGAGGTGCGTTCGAGCGGGACGGTGGCGTCCTCCAGCTCCCCACGACCGTCCGAGTAGACGGCGAGAGCGCGACGGCCGAGGATCGAGTCGGTCTTGATCTGGGCCGACGTGTCGGACCCCAGCGCGACACCGGTGTCGATGGCGAAGTCCACCCTGACCCTGTCGCCGTCGAGCGCGATCTTGCGAACCGAGCCGACCTTCATCCCCGCCACCTGGACGCTGTCCCCGGTGTTGAGCCCGGCGGCGTCGGCGACGTAGGCGGTCGCGTTGCGCAACCCGTTGACGTACGGGATCCGGTCGTAGTTGAGCGAGACTCCCATGAGCACGACGGCGCCCAGGGCCCCCCAGATGCCGATCGTCCGGGGGTCGCGGTCGCGGAACCGGAGTTGCCCCTTGGGCGCCTTGAGCGGTGCGCCGTCCTTCGTGTCACTCATCGGGGAACGAACACCTTCCCGTCGTCTGCTCGTACTGCGGCAGGAAGACGTCCCGGCCCGTGACCGGGTTGGTCATCCGGACGATCACCCCGCAGAGGTAGAACTGGAAGAAGCTGCCGTAGACGCCCAACCGGCCCATCTTCTCGAAGTCGCCCGGGAGCCGCTGGATCGCGTTCTCGACAAAGGCCTCGTCGTCGTTGAAGAGGGTCGCGATGCGGTCGATCTGCGCCACGTCCTCCTTGAGGGCGGGCCGGACGTCCGACAGCAGGGTGGTCATGTTGGCACTCGCGTCGTTGAGTCGGGAGACGGACTGACCGATCGGCTGGGAGTTCGCCGACAACCCGGAGATCAGTTGCTGCAGGTTGACGATGATCGAGTCCACGTTGTCGTAGTTGTCCCCGACCGTGGTGAGGACGCCGTTGAGGTTGGTGATGACGTCCCCGATGAGCTGGTCCCGATCGGCGAGCGCCGTGGTGAGGGATGAGGTGGAGGCCAGCAGGTCCTGGACGGTGCCCGCCTCACCCTGGAACACCTTGACGATGGACTCGGACAACTGGTTGACCTGACCCGGGTCGAGCGCCTTGAACAGCGGACGGAACCCGCCGAGGAGAGCGTCCAGGTCCAACGCCGGCGAGGTCTGGGAGATCGGCAGCGTTCCGCCCGGTTCGAGCGGCGCTTGATCGCCGGTGCCACGCTTGAGTTCGAGGTAGCGGTCCCCGGTGAGGTTCTCGTACCGGACCACGGCCTCGGTGCTCCGGTGGACGATCTGGTTGCCGGCCACGGTGAACTCGACGTCCGCGGTGTTGCCGTCCGCCAGGCCGATCGACCGGACCCGCCCCACCTCGACGCCGGCGATGCGCACCCGGTCCCCGGACTCCAGCCCCGAGACGTCGGTGAAGTGCGCGGTGTAGTCCTCGAAGTCGCCCGAGCGGTAGTCACTGAACACCACCACGAGTCCGGTGAGGACGAGGAGCATGACGGCCGTGAAGACCGACAGCTTGATGAAGGTGGCGCGCGCCTGCTTGGCGGCCTTGCGACCGGCGGTCACGGGGTCGCCCCGTCCATGCCCAGCATGACCTGCAGCAGCGTCGGGGGCGCGGGCCTGCCGGGCTCCATCGGTCGCAGCGGCCCGAACGGCGGGGCGGGACGTGAACACGTCGGGCATCCCTTCCACGGGATTGGAGCCCGTGTCGGTCACGACGAACGGGGCGTGCACGTTCGGGTCGGGGAACGGCAGACCGTAGCAGTTCGGACCCGTGCTGGCGTTGACCTTGGGCAGGTCCTTGGGGTACTCGTACGCCCGCGCACCCTGCTGGAACCCGGCCTTGAACACCAGCCCCGGCTGATCCTTCCCACCGAAGGCCGCCTCGGCGTCCTCGACGTTCGCGTTCAGGCCCACGATGAGGCAGGTGAGGATCGGCGAGTACTCGGCCAGCAGGCTGGTCGACGCGCGCAGGTCCGCGAGCAGTTTGACCAACTCGTTGCCGTTCTCCGCCATCAGTCGCTTGCCTGTCTCACCGGTGCCGATCGCGGCGGCGAGCGTCTGCTCGAAGCGCTCCTGGTTGTTGACGACATTGGTGCCGACGTCCGTACCCGAGTCGAGCAGTCGCATGATCTCCGGGGTGACGTCGGCGTAGAGGTTGGCCACCCGGGACCCCTTGGCCAGGTCGCGCTGCAGGGTGTCGATCTGGGGGTTGATCTCCTGCAGGTAGGTGTTGAGATCGGTGATGGTCCGCCCCAACTGCTCGCCACGGTCGTCGACCGCACCGGAGACGGCCCCGAGGGTGGCGTTGAGCTTCTCCGGTTCGATGGCGACCAACAGGTCGGTGAGGTCCTGGAAGAGCGTGTTGACCTCGGCGGTGACGTTCGCGGTCTCGACGACGGCCCCCCTGGCGAGCTGCCCCTCGGGCGCCCCGACCGGCGGTTCGAAGTCGACGGACTTGGCCCCGAAGATCGTGTTGGAACCGATCCTCACCTGGGAGTTGGCCGGGATCGCCTCCAACGCCGCGGGATCGACCTCGATGTCGATCGTCGCACCGTCGAACTCCTGTCGGATCTCCCGGACGTTGCCGATCTCGACCCCACGGGAGCGCACCTTGGCGTCGGCCTCCATGACCAGTCCCGCCCGGTCGCTGCGGACGGTGAGCGGCACGCGGCTGTCGAAGGCGCGCGCGAACATGAGGAGGGAGAGCGCCACCACCACCACGACGAACAGCGTCAGGATCACCGCCGCGATGCGCTGGGGCACCGTGTCGCTCTGATTCAGGGTTCTCGCCACGACCGCCTCCTATCCCGACAGGTTGAAGTTGCCGTCTCCGCCGTAGATCGCGAGGGAGACGAGAAGGGTTACGGTCACCACGGCGATGAGCGAGGTGCGGACGGCGTTGCCCACGGCCGAGCCGACACCGGCCGGGCCACCTGCGGCGTTGTAGCCGTAATAGGTGTGGATGAGCATGATCGTGATGGCCATGGCGATGGCCTGCACGAAGGACCACAGGATGTCCGTGGGGATGAGGAACGTCGAGAAGTAGTGGTCGTACACGCCACCGGACTGACCGTAGATCTGGACCGTCGCGAACCGGCTCGCCAGGAACGAGGCGATGACGGCCAACGAGTACAGCGGCACCACGGCGATCATCCCGGCGACGATCCGGGTGGAGACCAGGTAGGTGATCGAGTCGATCGCCATGACCTCCAGGGCGTCGATCTCCTCGGACACGCGCATCGCCCCGAGCTGGGCCGTCGCGCCGGCGCCGATGGTGGCGGCCAGTCCGATCCCGGCGATCACCGGTGCGGCGATGCGGACGTTGATGAACGCGGCGAAGAAGCCGGTGAGCGCCTCGACGCCCACGTCGGTCAGCGACGAGAAGCCCTGGACGGCGATCACGCCACCGGTGGCGAGGGTGAGGAAGCCGACGATCACGACGGTGCCGCCGATCATCGCCAGGGCCCCCGCGCCCATGGCGATCTCGGCGATGAGCCGGAGTGTCTCCTTGGGGTACTGGGTGAGTGCCCGCGGCGTCGCCACGAGTGCGCGCCAGAAGAACAGTGCGATGGCGCCGAAGTCGTCGAAGCGACCGACGGTGAGGTTCCGGGCCCGTGACAGTCGGGGGAAACGGGCGGTCTCGATGATGGTCACCTCACGCCCCCAGGACCTTCACGCCGACCGCCGTGAGCACGGTGTTGACGACGAACAGCGCCATGAAGGCGTAGACGACGGTCTCGTTGACCGCGTTACCGACGTCCTTCGGCCCGCCACGGACGTAGAGACCCTTGTAGCAGGCCACCAGGCCGGCGAGCATCCCGAACATCCCGGCCTTGATCTGGGCCAACACGAGCTCTCCGAACCCGGTCAGCAGCGTGATTCCGTTGACGAAGGCCCCGGGGTTGACCCCCTGGAGGAGTACCGAGAAGAGGAACCCGCCGAGGATGCCGATGGTGCACACGAGTCCGTTGAGCAGCAGTGCGACGAAGGTCGAGGCGGCCACCCGGGGGACGACCAGTCGCTTGACGGGATCGATGCCGAGGACCTCCATGGCGTCGATCTCCTCGCGGATCGTCCGGGCGCCCAGGTCGGCACAGATCGCCGTGGCGCCGGCGCCGGCGACGATGAGGACGGTGACCATGGGACCGACCTGGGTGACCGCGCCGAGGGCCGCGCCCGCACCGGAGAGGTCGGCCGCACCGATCTCCCGCAGCAGGATGTTCAGGGTGAAGCTCACCAGGACGGTGAACGGGATCGCCACCAGGACGGTGGCCAGCATGGAGACCCGGGCGATGAACCACGACTGCTCGACGAACTCGCGGCCCTGGCGCACGATCGACGGGAACGAGACGAATGTGTCGAGACTCAAGGCGACGAACTCGCCGACCCCCTTGAGCGGCGCGTCGAGCACTCTCGCCATGTCGCCCCCTCCTGTCGTGTGCCGGCCCCCGGCCACACCGATCTGAACAAGTGACCGGTTCGGTGTGACCCCGATTACACAGTAGCTAGAACAC
The DNA here is from genome assembly GCF_014145165.1 of Dietzia sp. Cai40. Lineage (NCBI taxonomy): Bacteria > Bacillati > Actinomycetota > Actinomycetes > Mycobacteriales > Dietziaceae > Dietzia > Dietzia sp. Cai40. Next base: position 9,779 of record NZ_JAALEB010000226.1, read on the forward strand.
GTTCTCATTAGCAAGGCCTACCGGTCACCCCCGAACGGTGCCCCTGCGCATGTGTCGGGAATCTAACACGCCCCGACACAACGAAAGCGGTCCCCGACACGTCTCTCAGCAAACGCGTCGGGGACCGCATCGGTTCAGGTCAGAGGGTCATGATCTCCGAGGCGGAGAAGGACTTGCCCTCGGGCCGCCCTGACCAGTGGCCGGAGACCGCGTCGGCGAACTCCCGGCGGTCCCACACACCGCCCTCGGCGTCGAACCGCTTCTCCACCACCGGGGCGTCCACCAACGCGACCATGCCGCCGTATACCACGAACAGCTGACCGCTGACACCGGCCGCGGCGGGCGACGCGAGGTACGACACCAGGTCCGCCACCCGGTCCGGCGACAGCGGGTCGGGCCCCTTCGACTCGTCCCAGTCCTCGAAGACGCCCTCGGTCATCCCCGTGCGCCCCCGGGGAGCGATGGCGTTGGCCGTACAGCCGATCCGGGAGAGCACACGTGAGGCCGACAGGGTGAGCGCGGTGATGGCGGCCTTGGCCGCGCCGTAGTTCGCCTGCCCGGGCGGGCCGAAGAGTCCCGCCTCGGACGAGGTGTTGATCAGCCGCCCGTACACCGGGGAGTCGGACTTCTTGCTCTCGCCCCGCCAGTGGGCCGCGGCGTTGCGGGTGAGCAGGAAATGCCCGCGCAGGTGCACCCTGATCACCGCGTCGAAGTCGTCGTCCTCCATGTTGAACAGCATCTTGTCCCGGGTGATGCCGGCGTTGTTGACCACCACGTGCAGGCCGCCGAGTCGTACGGCCTCGGCCACCATCGCGTCGGCGGTCTCCCGTTCGGAGACGTCCCCGACCACCAGGGAGGCCTTGGCGCCCGCCGCCTCGATGTCGGCGATCACGGCGTCCGTGGCCTCGCCGGACCGGATGTCGTTGATGACGACCGCGGCCGCACCCGAGCGCGCCAACTCCACGGCTTCCGCGGCGCCCAGCCCGGAGCCGGACCCGGTGACGACCGCCACCCGGCCGTCGAGCGAGAGATCCGCCCCGAGGTCCTTCCGGCCCTGCCCGGGCGTCACTCCGCGACCTTGAGCGCCGCCATCGGGCACTTCTCGACAGCCTTGAGCGCGCGCTTCTGCAGTTCCTCGGGGACCTCGTCGACGATCACCCGCACCACCTCGTCGTCGTCGTTCAACTCGAAGACCTTCGGGGCGAGCCCGACACACACGGCCTGCCCCTCGCAGCGGTCGGGATCCACGTCAATCCTCATACCCGTCCTCCTTGGCCGGGCCCGCGACCACTGTGGCCGCGAGCATGATTCGATACTATGTGAGACACGACACTAGAACGTGTTCCACTCGAGATGAGTTTAGGGCATATGGACATCACCTACACCACAGACCAGCAACGGCTGCGCGGGGAGTTGCGCGAGTACTTCTCCGCCCTGATGACCCCCGAGCGCCGAGAGGCCTTCACCTCCACGACCGGCGAATACGGCCACGGCAACGCCTACCGTGAGATCGTCGCCGAGATGGGCCGCGACGGCTGGCTGACGATCGGATGGCCGGAGGAGTTCGGCGGTCGGAACCGCCCGATGGTGGAGCAGTTGATCTTCACCGACGAGGCCGCGATCGCCGGGGTCCCGGTGCCCTTCCTCACCATCAACTCGGTCGCGCCGACGATCATGGCCTTCGGGTCCGAGGAGCAGAAGAGCTACTTCCTGCCCCGGATCAGCCGCGGCGAGCTGCACTTCGGCATCGGCTACTCCGAGCCGGAATCGGGCACCGACCTGGCCTCCCTGAAGACCCGGGCCGTGCGCGAGGCCGGGACCGGGGAGCACGCGGGCCGGGAGGTGTACCGCATCAACGGGCAGAAGATGTGGACGTCCCTCGTGGCCTACGCGGACTGGATCTGGCTGGCCGCACGCACCGATCCGGACGCCAAGCGACACAAGGGCATCTCGATGATCATGGTGCCCACCGACGCCGAGGGGTTCTCGTGGACTCCCGTCCACACGATGGCGGGCCCGGACACCAGCGCCACCTACTACCAGGACGTGGTGGTGCCCGCCTCCAACCTGGTCGGGCCCGAACACGGCGGGTGGCCGCTCATGACCAACCAGCTCAACCACGAGCGGGTCGCCCTCACGGCCGCCGGTCCGCTCCAGGCCTCGCTCCGGCAGGTCCTGGAGTGGGCGCGCACCACGCGTGCGGCCGACGTCGGCCTGCCCGGCGGCGGGGACGTGATCGACAACGAGTGGGTGCGCACCCACCTGGCCCGCGTCCACGCGATGGCCGAGTACCTGGCGCTGCGCAACTGGGAGATCGTCTCCGCCGACTCCACCACGCCCACCCGCATCGCCGCGTCGGCGACCAAGGTGTACGGCACCGAGACCGCGTGCGAGGCGTACCGGCTCCTCATGGAGGTGCTGGGCTCCGCCGGGTTCCAACGCTCCCACTCCCCCACCGCCGTCCTCCACGGGCGCATCGAGAAACTACATCGTTCGGCCCTCATCCTCACCTTCGGCGGAGGCACCAACGAGGTCCAGCGCGACATCATCGCCGCCGCCGGACTCGGGTTGCCACCGGCGCCGCGGATCGCCCCCACCCCGTCCTCTGCCCGGAAGGACAGCTGACATGGATTTCCACATCGACGACACCACCCGTGAGCTCTCCACGCTCGTCCGCACCATGGGCGAGCAACTGGTCACCGACGACTCCCTGCGCGAGCTCGACGCGCGCTTCGGCCCCGGGACCGAGGCCGACGGCGGAGCAGACCACGCGACCGCACGGTTCCATTCCCGCTACTGGGACGAGCTGGTCCGCGCGGGCGTGCCCGCCGCCCTCGCCCCGGAGTCGCTCGGCGGCGCCGGCCTGG
>NZ_JAALEB010000227.1:0-24339 GCF_014145165.1 Dietzia sp. Cai40
CCGGGGCTCCGGCACCGCCGCTCCCTCCGGCACTGCCGCCCCGTCCCGCTCCCGGCCCCGTATCGGAGTCGCGATCGAGTGTGTGGCGTCCCCGGCCCGCCCACCGGCCCCGGGCCCACCGGGCGGTCAGCCGCCCCGCAGACGGGAACGACACGCCGTTCAGGCGGGCGATCGTCTCCAGGAGCGCGTCCTCCTGCGGGGACCCGGTCTCCGGGGAGATCTGGCGGAACCACGCACGTTGTCCGTAGGGACCGGTCCACTGGCGCACCGCCGCCTCGAGGTCGTGGAGTTGGACGCCCCGTTGCCGACGCCCCGTCCACACGTCGGTCAACGCCCGGCCCATCTCCGCGTGCCAGAGCAGCGGGGGCAGGTCGTCGAGGACCACCGCCACCCCCACGTGGTTCACGGGGGAATTGGTCAGGGTCTGGATCAGCCGGTCGGCGGTCGTGCGCCCACGGAACAACCACAGGTCCCCGGTCCGGGTGCGGTGGGCCGCGGCGGCCAGCGGGACGGTGTCGAGACTCATGGTGCGATCCTGCCAGGTGCCCCGGCGAGAGGATCTACCCTTGACGCCATGGCACCCCGCGGACGGCAGTGGCTCAAGATGGTCGGCGCGGCCGGGGTGGTCGGAGTGGCCGCCACCGGGATCCTCGCCGCACGGACCGAACGCCGGCGGCAGTCGTACGAGCCGGAGGAGATCCGGGAGCGACTGCACCAGCGCTACACCCGCATCCAGTCCCGCCGGGAGGGTGGCACGGCCTGACACCCGGATCGATCCCCACACCGGGTCCCGATACCCTGGCGGACACCATGTCGACGTCTCCCGCGCCCGCCCCCGAACTGCGCCGGGCCCGGCACGATCTCCTGGTCCGGCTCGACGACGTCGGCATCCTCGACGCCCACCGGTTCCGGTCGCGGATCCGCAGGGCCCGCGCCGACCAGTTGGACGACCTGGGCGGGCAGATCGACGCCGCCGCCGCTCGTCTGCGTCGGCGTGCGGAGTCGGTTCCGACCCCGGAGTATCCGGAACAACTGCCGGTCAGCGCCCGTAAGGACGAGATCGCGGCGGCGATCCGCGACAACCAGGTCGTGGTGATCGCCGGCGAGACCGGATCCGGGAAGACCACCCAGATCCCCAAGATCTGTCTGGAACTCGGCCGCGGCGTGCGCGGGATGATCGGCCACACCCAGCCCCGCAGGCTGGCGGCCCGGTCCGTCGCCGAGCGCATCGCCGAGGAACTGGGGGTGGAGACCGGCCGGCTGGTGGGGTCGGCCGTGCGCTTCGACGACCGTACCGGTGCCGACACCGCGGTCAAACTGATGACCGACGGGATACTGCTCGCCGAGATCCGACGGGACAGGCTGCTGCGCGCCTACGACACGATCATCATCGACGAGGCCCACGAACGCAGCCTCAACATCGACTTCCTGCTCGGCTACCTCCGGCAGATCCTGCCCCGGCGGCCGGACCTCAAACTCATCATCACCTCCGCCACGATCGACCCCGACCGCTTCGCCCGCCACTTCGCGGATCCGGCGGGCCATCCCGCCCCTGTCATCGAGGTCTCCGGTCGCACCTTCCCCGTGGAGATCCGGTACCGGCCGCTCCAGGTCGACCACGCGGACCGGACCATCGACCTCGACCCCCTGGACGCGCTCGCCGATGCGGTCGGCGAGCTCCTGGCCGAGGGTGACGGCGACGTACTCGTCTTCCTCTCCGGCGAACGCGAGATCCGCGACGCCGAGGAGGTGCTCCGGGGGCGGAAATTCAAGAGCACCGAGATCTTTCCGCTTTTCGCCCGACTCACCTCCGCCGAGCAGCAACGGGCCTTCCGTCAGCATTCGACCCGGCGCGTGGTCCTGTCGACCAACATCGCGGAGACCTCGGTGACGGTCCCGGGGATCCGCTACGTCGTGGACACCGGCCTCGCCCGGATCTCCCGCTATTCGACCCGCACCAAGGTCCAGAGGCTGCCGATCGAGCCGATCTCGCAGGCCTCCGCCGCACAGCGCGCCGGCCGCTGCGGCCGCGTCGCCGACGGCATCTGCATCCGTCTGTACTCGGAGGACGACTTCGACTCCCGGCCGGAGTTCACCGACCCGGAGATCCTGCGCACCAACCTGGCGTCGGTCATCCTGTCGATGGCCGATCTCGACCTGGGTGCCGTGGACGACTTCCCGTTCGTCGAACCACCCGACCGCAAGGCCGTCCGAGACGGCATGACGTTGCTCACCGAGCTCGGGGCGCTCCGGACCGACGACGACGAACACCCGCACCTGACCAGGGTGGGCCGCGACATGGCGTCCCTCCCGCTCGACCCGCGCCTGGCCCGGATGGTCGTGGAGGGCCACCGAAACGGCGCCCTGGGGGATGTCCTGGTCGTGGTCGCGGCCCTGACCGTGCAGGATGTCCGCGAGAGGCCCGCCGAGGAGCGCGACAAGGCGGACCAGCTCCACCGGCGCTTCGCAGACAAGTCCTCCGACTTCCTGGGCTACCTCAACCTGTGGCGCTACCTCACCGAACAGCGGCGCGAGCTCTCCGGCAGCGCGTTCCGGAAAATGTGCAAGGCCGAGTACCTGCACTGGTTGCGGATCCGCGAGTGGCAGGACCTCACCGCCCAGTTGACCAGCATGTGCCGCGAGCGGGGCTGGCATCCACCGTCCGGTCACGCCGCGGAGGACGACCTCCACAAGGCGATCCTCTCCGGACTGCTCACCAACGTCGGGATGAAGGACGAGGACACCAGGGAGTTCCGCGGCACCCGCGGTATCCGCTTCCAGGTGTTCCCCGGTTCCGATCTCGCCCGCAAGCCGCCGCGATGGATCATGGCCTCCGAGTTGGTCGAGACCTCCCGACTGTGGGCCCGGGACGTCGCGCGCATCGATCCGGTCTGGATCGAACTACTCGGGGGGCATCTCGTCCGCACCCAGTACTCAGAGCCGCACTGGTCCGACGCCCAGGGCGCGGCGATGGCCTACGAGAAGGTGCTGCTCCTGGGGCTGCCCGTGGTCGAGGCGCGTCGCATCCTCCTCTCCAGGGTCGACGCACCGCTCGCGCGGGAGATGCTCGTCCGGCACGGGATCGTCGAGGGACGATGGACCACCCGCATCCCGGTGATCATGGAGAACGCCGTGGCCGTGGAACAGGCGCGGGAGCTGGAGACCCGCAGTAGACGCCGCGACCTCGTCATCGACGACGACACCCTGGTCGGGTTCTACCTCGAGCGGCTCCCCGAGGACATCACCTCCGGCCGCCACCTGGAATCGTGGTGGCGTAAGCAGGGCCGGGAGGACCCGGATCGTCTGCGTCTTCGCCCCGAGCAGATCCGCACGTCGGACACCGCCCCGGCCGCCTCCGAGTTCCCGCCGATCTGGCGCCAGGGCGAGCGGGACTTCGAGCTCAGATACTCGTTCGACCCGGGGGTCGACTCCGACGGCATCACCGTGCGGATCCCTCTCCCCCAGCTGTCCTCGGTCGCGACGTCCGGCTTCGAGTGGCTCGTCCCCGGCCTGCGCGAGGAGCTGTACACGGAGATGCTCCGGACGCTCCCCAAGTACCTGAGGCGTCTGTGTTCCCCGCCCGCCGAGTACGCGGCACTGCTGGCCGGTGACCTCGCCCCGCGGTCGGCACCGCTCCCGGTGGCGCTCGCCGCCGCGCTCTCGGCCCGCATAGGCACGACCGTCGAGCCCCGCGAGTTCCACCCGGAACAGCTCCCCGACCATCTCCGCATGCGTTTCGAGGTGGTCGACGGTGACGAGGTCGTCGCGGCCGGTACGGACCTGGGAGCACTACGCAGTCGGTTGGTGGACAAGGTCCGTGCCACGCTCAACTCCAGACTCGTCCCCGATGACGGACCTCATCGGGCGTGGACCGCGGACACGATCGGGGACCTGTCGCCCTCGATCACCGGCACGGTCGACGGTGTGGAGGTGACGGTCTACCCGGCCCTGCAGGTCCGCCCCGACGGCATCCACCGGATCGCCTGCGCCACAGAGACGGAACGTCGAGCCGCGCAGACGACAGCGGTACTGACCCTGATCTCAGCGGACCTGATCTCGGCGGCATCGATAGTCCGGGGTCGTCCGGTCGAGCAACGCCTCGCGCTCACCCAGTATCCCCACGGGGGTGCCGATGGACTGGTCTCGGACGCGGCGCTGGCGGCGTGCGGGCGGCTGATCGCCGGACGCAGAGGAGAGCCGGTACTCACCGTGCACGACTTCGACGAGTTGCGAGCGCGCGCGCGATCCGAGGCGCCGGCCGCCATCACGGCCTCGATCTCCGCCGCCCTTCCGGCGTTGGTCGCCGCGCAGTCGGTCTCCGCCCGGCTGGACCAGGTACCACGCGACCTCGCGGACGACGTCAGGCCCGCTCTGGACTTCCTCGTGGGAAAGGGATTCCTCGCCCGACACCCGGCGGAGGTCCTCCCGCAACTGGAACGCCACGTGAGGGCGATCGACCTCAGGCTGGACCTCGCGGAGAAGTCACCGTCGAGGTACCGGGAGCTCGCCGCCCGGTTGGAGAAGTCGGAGGCCACTGTCGCGGAGGCGACGGCGGCGCTCCGCCGACGACCGGGTGGGGCGCGGGCAGCCCGGGATCTCCGGTGGATGTTGGCCGAATACCGTGTCGGCCTCTTCGCGCAGTCTCTGGGTACCGCGCGCCCGGTCTCCGCCGAGAGGATCGAGAAGGCGGTCGCCGCCGCGCTCTCCCGGCGGAACGCGCGTTGAGCCCTCACACCGCCCGTACACAGGAGCCGATCCCGGTGCGACGCGGAGACGACCGGGACTAGTGAGCAGCGTGCCGTTCGCGAAGGGCGATGATCTCGCTCTCGAAATCCGCAGCGGAACTGAATTGTTTGTACACGGAGGCGAATCGCAGATACGCGACCTCGTCCAGATCTTGTAGAGGCCCCAGGATCGCCAGCCCGATCTCGTGAGCGGGGACCTCTGAGGCGCCGCCGGCCCGGACAGCGTCTTCGACCTGCTGCGCGAGCCGCCGGAGCGCGTCCTCGTCGACCGACCTCCCCTGGCACGCGCGTCGCACACCGCGGACCACTTTGTCGCGGCTGAAACGCTCCGTCACACCGTTGCGCTTGAGGACGGTCAACAACGGGGTCTCGAGGGTGGTGAACCGGTGTCCGCAGTCGGGGCACTCGCGTCGACGCCGGATCGCCTGCCCTTCGTCGACCGACCGCGAGTCGATCACCCGTGAGTCCTCGTGGTGACATATGGGGCAGTACATTCCAGCTTCGCCATTCGTCGACCTGGTCCGAACCGCTCCGCCGGCCGGAGCCGACGGCGGTGCGGGGGCGACGGGCCGCCGTCCCGGGTCCATTCTAGGAGGCGATACCGTGGGTCACGCGTAGGCGGGCCCGCCCAGGAGTGCCAATGCGAGCAGCATCAGGATTCCGAAGACGATTCCACAGGCCACCAGAGCCCACGTCGGCACATCGTCCACCACCGGCGCACTCGACCTCGCCTCGCTACCGCATGCCCTGACCCTTTCCGCGGACGCGGGGCGGACGAGCACTCGCCGTCCGGGCGCCACCGACCGCGTGGCCGTCTGGCGCCCCCGGTCGAGCGTGCGGATGACGGGACGGGCCCCGGCATCAGGGCGGGGACGCACCCTGGACGAAACGGGCCGGTCGTGATCGGTCACGCAGACCTCCGTCCAGGGCACGGAGGGACGCGATCGTGGCTGCATCTCCATAACGGTCATGAGAACTCCCAACTCGATACGGTGTGCGAACCTCATTCGCACGCCCGTGTGCCTTGTTGTGCACATCTGTTCGAACCCGAACCTGCCTAGAGTTGTATCACGCGGGTCCGACAGAGTCGACATTCGTGGCGACATTTCTTCGAACACCTGTGTGGCGCTCACGTCCGACGGGCAGTAGGGTGTACACAGATAGCGACGTCGAACACCCATTCGCCGAAGGGACCCCCACATGCCCAAGCCCGACTTCGAGGCCCTGACGACCCGCCAGAAGAGCGTTCTGTTGCACATCCACGACACGGTCAAGGACCGGGGCTATCCCCCGAGCATCCGAGAGATCGGTGACGCCGTCGGTCTGCAGTCGACCTCCTCGGTGGCCCACCAGTTGCGGACGTTGGAGAAGAAGGGCTTCCTGACCCGTGATCCGCACAAGCCGCGGGCGGTCGACGTCCACGGCGTCCCGGGGCAGCGGTCCCGAGGTCGTCGCGCGCCCGTCCAGCAGGAGACGCGTCCCAGCGGGGCCGTGGAACCCGTCTACGTCCCTGTCCTGGGGCGGATCGCGGCCGGCGGTCCGATCCTCGCCGAGCAGGCGGTGGAGGAGGTCTTCCCCCTCCCCTCCGACCTGGTGGGTTCCGGGGACCTGTTCATGCTCAGAGTGGTCGGCGAGTCGATGATCGACGCCGCGATCTGTGACGGGGACTACGTGGTGGTGCGCCGTCAGAACGTCGCGGACAACGGCGAGATCGTGGCGGCGATGATCGACGGGGAGGCCACGGTCAAGACTTTCCGCCGGGATTCGAGCGGGGTGTGGCTCCTGCCCCACAACCCGTCGTTCAGTCCGATTCCCGGGGAGCACGCGACGATCCTCGGAAAGGTCGTCACGGTCTTCCGCAAGCTCTGAGCCGGCCGGATCCGAGTGTCGCCTGATCCGTCGACGGGGTCAGGCGACACCGTCACGGGATCCGGGGACCCGATACTCCCCGAGCTCTCCGGCCACGGAGGCCGGAAGCCGGACCACGATCCTCGTGCCGTCCTTCGTGTGATCCTCGTCCACCACGGCGCCCTCCGCGTGGACACGGGAGACCACATCACCCCGGGTGAACGGGATCTCGAGTGTGACCTCCGTGTCCCCGGAGGCGACCACCCGCATTATTCGGTCGAGGAGCTCGTCGAACCCCTCACCCGTCGCCGCCGAGACGAAGACCGCGTCCGGCAGGGCGTGGTGCAGTTCCGTCAACACCACCGGGTCAGCGACGTCGACCTTGTTGATCACCACGAGTTCGCGGGGCCTCTCGGCCTTCTGCTCTTCCACGACGTCGTTGATGACGGTGCGGACGGCCTCGATCTGGCGCAGGGGGAAGGCGTCCGATCCGTCGACGACGTGCAGGAGCAACTCGGAGTCCACGACCTCCTCCAACGTCGAGCGGAACGCCTCGACGAGCTGGGTCGGGAGGTGTCGGACGAATCCGACCGTATCTGTGAAGACCACGACCCGCCCGTCGGGGAGCTCGGCCCGCCGCGTGGTGGGGTCCAGCGTGGCGAACAGAGCGTTCTGGACCAGTACGCCCGCACCGGTCAAGCGGTTGAGCAGGCTCGACTTCCCGGCGTTGGTGTACCCGGCGATCGCGATCGACGGCACCGGGGTGGCGCGACGGCGATGCCGCTTGGTGTCCCGGGCCTGCTTCATGCCCTTGATCTCACGGCGCAGCCTCGCCGTGCGCTCCCTGATTCGGCGGCGGTCCGTCTCGATCTTGGTCTCACCGGGACCACGGAGTCCGACGCCTCCGTTGCTGCCCGCCCGGCCACCCGCCTGCCGGGAGAGTGCCTCACCCCAGCCACGCAGTCGCGGGAGCATGTACTCCATCTGCGCCAAGGACACCTGGGCCTTACCCTCACGGCTGGTCGCGTGTTGGGCGAAGATGTCGAGGATCAGCGCGGTGCGGTCGATCACCTTGACGTTGACGACCTTCTCGAGCGCGATGAGCTGACCCGGCGTGAGCTCGCCGTCGCAGATCACCGTGTCCGCCCCCGTCGCGGTGATCACGTCCTTCAGGGTCTTGGCCTTCCCCGAACCGATGTAGGTGGCGGGGTCCGGCTTGTCGCGGCGCTGGATCAGCGCGTCGCAGACCTCGGAGCCTGCGGTCTCGGCGAGCTGTGCCAACTCGGCCATCGCGGCCTCCGCCTGGGCGGCGGTGCCCTCGGTCCAGACCCCGACCAGCACGACCCGCTCGAGGCGGAGTTGGCGGTACTCGGCGTCGTTGACGTCCTGGAGTTCGGTCGACAACCCGACGACCCGGCGCAGCGAGGAGCGCTCCTCGAGCTGGAATTCTCCGACCGAAGGGTCATGGTCTCGTGTGGCCCGGTCAGGGGCGGTGTCATCGATAGTCATTCACCGGCATCATCTCACAATTCCGGTCGGGACGCCTCCGTGCGGCGCGCGGGTAGCGGTCGCCGGTACCGCCCCTCGGCGACGATCACGGACGGCCCCGTCAGAGTGGAACCCACGCCGGTCAGGGCCACCGCGACCTCTCCCCCGGGAACGGACACCACCACGTCACCGGTGGCCTGTCCGGCGTCGGCGAGGGCCGCGACGGCCGTGGCGACGATTCCGGTGCCGCAGGACATCGTCTCCCCGGATCCTCGCTCGTGGACGCGCATCGACACCCGACCGTCGGTGAGCGGGGTGGCGATCTCCACGTTGACGCCGGCGGGGAAGAAGCCGGTGTCGAACTCGGGCGCCTCGTGCACCGGCAGTTCGCGCAACCCGTCGGCCCCCAGGCCCGGGACCACGCACGCGAGGTGGGGGTTACCCATGTCGACGGCGAGTCCGGCGTACACCCGGCCACCGAGCTCCACGGACGAGACCCCGAAAAGCCGGGGCTCGCCCATGTCCACACGGACCACGGCCTGGTCACCGTCATGGATCAGAATATCGGCGGGCCGAGGACCGGATCGTGTGCCCACGGGGATCCGGCCGGCCCCGACCCTGCCGGTCGCCACCAGGGCGTGGGCGAACACCCTGACCCCGTTCCCGCACATCTCCGCGATCGATCCGTCTGCGTTCCGGTAGTCCATGAACCAGTCCGCGGCGTCGACGCCCTCCGGGAGGACGGCGAGGACGCCCTGGTCGACCAGTGCACCCGCGGTGGCGATGCGCAGCACCCCGTCGGCGCCGAGGCCGGCCCGTCTGTCGCAGACGGCGCGCACCAGGTCCTCGTCGAGGTCCACCTCCGCGTGGTCGTCGGGCAGGACCACGAAGTCGTTGAGCGTTCCGTGCCCCTTGATAAAGGCGAGGCCGTCGAGAGTGGCGGTCGGGGGCGCGGGTGTCATGCCATCAGATCCTAGCCAATCCGACCGCCGTTCCACGCTGCGGAAAACCCGGATGATCCCTCGGCAGGGGGGCACTACAGTCGGAGGCGAGAACGGTCCCTATGTGAGGAGAGCATCGATGTCCGAACGCATCACCGTCGGCGACGTCCAGGTCGACGAGGTCCTGTACGACTTCGTCAACACCCAGGCGATCCCGGGCACCGGGGTCGATCCCGACGCGTTCTGGGCGGGAGTCTCCGAGATCTTCACCGACCTGGCCCCGCGCAACCGCGAGCTGCTCGCCGTCCGCGACGACCTGCAGTCGAGGATCGACTCCTGGCACCACGAGAACCCCGCCCCGATCGACCCGGCCACCTACCGTGCGTTCCTGCAGGAGATCGGCTACCTGGTCCCGGAGCCGGACTCCGTTCAGGTCAGCACCCAGAACGTGGACGACGAGATCGCCACGGTCGCGGGCCCCCAGTTGGTCGTGCCGATCATGAACGCGCGTTTCGCGATCAACGCCGCCAACGCCCGGTGGGGTTCGTTGTACGACGCGCTCTACGGCACCGACGCGATCCCGGAGTCCGGTGGGGCCGAGCAGGGGTCCTCCTACAACAAGGTCCGCGGGGACCGCGTCATCGCCTGGGCCCGCGAGTTCCTCGACGACGCCGCGCCGCTCGACTCCGGCAGTCACGTCGGCACCACGGGCTACACCGTGGTGGACGGCCGACTGCAGGTGACACTCGCCGACGGGGCGACGACAGGCCTCGCCGATCCCGCACAGTTCGTCGGCTACCTGGGCGACGGCGCCGCCCCGACCTCGGTCCTCCTGCGCAACAACGGCCTTCACGTGGAGGTCCAGATCGACGCCGACTCACCGATCGGATCGACCGACTCCGCCGGCGTCAAGGACGTTGTCCTGGAGTCCGCCGTCTCCACCATCATGGACTTCGAGGACTCCGTCGCGGCCGTCGACGCCGAGGACAAGACCCACGGCTACCGCAACTGGCTGGGTCTGATGAAGGGCGACCTCTCCGAGGAGATCAGCAAGGGCGACAAGACCTTCACCCGCGTCCTCCACGACGACCGGGTCTTCACCGCGCCCGACGGATCCGGCGAGGTCCGGCTCCACGGCCGCTCGATGCTCTTCGTCCGCAATGTGGGGCATCTCATGACCACCCCCGCGGTCCTCGACGCGGACGGGAACGAGTTGCCCGAGGGCATCCTCGACGCCCTGATCACCTCGCTGGCGGGCATGCACGGCATCGCGCCGGGCAACGAGCGCGGCAACAGCCGCACCGGGTCCATCTACATCGTCAAGCCCAAGCAGCACGGCCCGGCCGAGGTGGCCTTCACCACCGAGCTGTTCGGCCGGGTCGAGGCGCTCCTCGGTCTGCCGGAGAACACCCTCAAGGTGGGCATCATGGACGAGGAGCGGCGCACCTCGGTCAACCTCGCCGCCTGCATCGCCGAGGCCACCGATCGCGTCGTCTTCATCAATACCGGCTTCCTCGACCGGACCGGGGACGAGATCCACACCTCCATGGAGGCCGGCCCAATGATCCGCAAGGGTGAGATGAAGTCCGCCCGCTGGATGACCGCCTACGAGGACTTCAACGTCGACACCGGCCTGGCCTGCGGTCTGCGCGGTCGCGCGCAGATCGGGAAGGGCATGTGGGCCAAGACCGACCTCATGGCCGAGATGCTCGCCGAGAAGATCGGGCAGCCGAGGGCCGGCGCCAACACCGCGTGGGTGCCGTCGCCGACCGGCGCGACCCTCCACGCGACCCACTACCACCGGGTGAACGTGATGTCCCGACAGGAGGAACTCCTCGCCGGCGGACCGCGCGCGAGCGTCGACGACATCCTCAGCGTCCCCCTCGCGACCGACACGAACTGGACCGACGCCGAGAAGAAGGAGGAGGTCGACAACTCGTGCCAGACCATCCTCGGTTATGTCGTCCGGTGGGTCGAACAGGGCATCGGCGTCTCGAAGGTGCCGGACATCCACGACGTCAACCTGATGGAGGACCGCGCCACCCTGCGGATCTCCTCGCAGATGCTCGCCAACTGGATCCGTCACGACATCATCACGGCCGAGGACGTCGAGGACTCGTTGCGCCGGATGGCGGAGATCGTCGACCAGCAGAACGCCGGTGACGAGGCATACCGGAACATGGCGCCGGACTTCGACTCGTCGATCGCCTGGCAGGCCGCCCGCGAGCTCATCCTCGAGGGGACCGGGCAGCCCTCGGGCTACACCGAGCCGATCCTGCACCGTCGCCGCCGCGAGTTCAAGGCCGCCAACGGGCTGTAGAACGGCCCCGCCGCGAAGCCCGGAAGGATCCGCTGCCCGCACACCGGGATCCGCTTCCCCACAGGGGTAGCGGATCCCGGGCCGAGGTAGCGGATCCTTCCGCGTCAGGGGTGCAGGTCCGCGACGGCCGCCCTGAGGACCCCGACGGCGGCGTCGCGGCGCTCCTCGGTGAACCTCGCCTCGGGCCCCGACGCGGACACCGCGACCGCGGCGTCCCCGACCCCCACCGTGATCGCGACACAGCGGACGCCCTCCTCCTGTTCCGACTCGTCGGTGGCGAACCCCACCCTGCGTACGCGGGCGAGCTCGTCCAACAACCGGTCCGGGTCGACGATGGTGGCATCCGTGTACCCGGGCATGCCGGTCCGTTCCAGCATCGCGCGGACCTCGTCGTCGTCGTCCCGGGCGACCAACGCCTTCCCCACCGCCGTGCAGTGCACGTGCACCCGACGGCCCACCTCGGTGAACATCCGCATCGAGTGCGGCGACGGGACCTGGGCGAGGTACACGACACCGTCCCCCTCACGAACGGCGAGGTTGGCGGTCTCGCCGGTCCCGTCGACCACGGCCGCGAGCACCGGCTGGGCCCACGACCACGTCGCCCTCCCCGCGACCTCGCCGATCCGCTGCAATCGGGGGCCGAGCAGATAGTCGCGGCGCGCGTCCCGGCGGAGGTGACCCGACTCGGCGAGCGTCCCGCACAGCCGGTGGACGGTGGCCGCGGCCAGACCCGTGTCGGCGCACAGCTCCCCGAGGGACGCGCGGCCGCCCCGCCGGGCCAACGAGTCGAGGAGGGCGAACGCCCGGTCGACCGACTGGACGCGGGTGCGGCCGGGGTTCGAGGCGCTCATCGCGGAGCCTCACCGAGGAGCTCGAGTGCTGTCTCCACAGGGGTCCGTCCACCGCGGGGCGTGCCGTCGACCTGGCGGGTGTCGGTGTCGATCCACCTGATGCGGTGATCACGCCCGAACCACGACCGCTGCCTGCGCACGTACCGGCGGGTGCCGATCACCGTGCGCTCCCGGGCGCGGGCCACCCCCTCGTCGTCGATCCCCAGCTCGTCGTCCATCTCGTCGAGAACCTGCGCGTACCCGATGGCCCGCCGGGCCGTCACGCCCTCGAGCAGTCCGAGCCCGACGAGCCCACGCACCTCGTCGATCAGCCCGTCGGCGAACATGCGCCCGGTACGGGCGTCCAGCCGGTCATCGAGCTCGGGAAGCGCGCACCGTAGGCCGAGCAGCCGCGTGCCCCACCGAGGTGCGCCGATGGTCGGTCTCGAGGCGGAGAACGGCTGACCGGTCAGCTCCACCACCTCCAGTGCCCGAACAGTCCGGCGGGGATCGGTCGGCAGGATGGTCCGAGCGGCCTCGGGGTCCGCGCGGGCGAGCTCGGCGTGCAACGCCCGGACCCCGATCTCCTCGAGGCGCCGTTCGTAGCGCGCCCGGACCGCGGGATCCGTGTCGGGGATGGACCAGCCGTCGACCAGGGCCTGGATGTACATCATCGATCCTCCGCACAGGATCGGCACGTTCCCGCGCTCCCGGATCTCCGCGATCTCGCGCTCGGCCTCGCGACGGAAGTCGGCGACGCTCGCGGTCTCGGTCACCTCGAGGACGTCGAGCCTGTGGTGCGGGATGCCACGTCGGAGGGACGGCGGGAGCTTCGCGGTACCGATGTCCATGCCGCGGTACTGCTGCATGGCGTCACAATTGACCACCTCCCCGCCCAGCCGCTGCGCCAGATCGAGGGCGAGGTCGGACTTCCCGGTGCCGGTCGGGCCCACCACCGCGACCGGTGCGGGGCCGCTCACCCGTGACCCCACTGACCCGGGGAATCCGACGACGACGAGAGATCCCAGCGAGCGCAGTGATACCCCACACCGAACGGCGCCCAGGACACCGACTCCACCGCAGACCTCTCCCCGACCAGCCCGGCCAGCCCGAGCCACGCGGGCCGGCTCCACCACCCCACGGCCTCCGCCACCGCGTCACCGGGATCGGGCAGCGGGCCACCGCGCCGCAGCCACTCGGTGAGCTCCGAGTCGAGGGCGACACCACGCGGGTCCTCGGGCACGGGTGCCCGGGGGGTGAGGGAGGCGGGACCGTCCCCCACGACGACCACGAGGGTGTCGCGCCCGGGGGGCCGAGAGACCCGTCCACCGCCGGTGACGCCCGCGAACGACCGGGGCTGGTCGATCCCGGCGCGGTCGAGCAGCCACCATGCGATCAGGGCCGCGTCGGGGACATCGTCGTACTCGGCTTCCACCGCCTCGGAACGCCCGACCCGGACCGCCGCCCCCCACCTCGACAGCGAGGAACGGACGTCACCCATCGTCCGCCCCTCGGGGTCCGAGCCGAGCACGAGCACCCTCTCGAGGCCGGACGACGCCGTCCTGAGCAGATCCAGCGCGGCGTCGACCTGGCCGGCGGTCTCCGCGGCCGCCTCTCCGGACAGTTCGGGCACCAGAACCGGCGCGCCGGGGACCAGGACGACAGGGGTGCTCACACCGAGCACCTTACTGACCTCCGCGGGAGCGCCCTCCCGGGACTCTGTCGGACTCGCTGGGGATACCCCGGCGCCCGGGCGGCGGTTGGTACACACTAGGGGGATGCCGCCCCCTCACCGGGCCGGCGAGGCGACGACCGGTGGGATCCCGGCGATGGTGCCGTGTCACGCGGCAGAACGAAACGAGGACCAGATGAGCGACCAGTCACCGACCACCCCCGGGGAGGCGAACCCCGGAACGTCCGCACCGACCCCCACGCCGACCCCGGGCCCGCGTCCCGGTGCGCCGTCCCCCGCAGCACTGGCCCGGAAGGTGGCACCGCGAGCGGTGGCGGCCCCCGAGTCGCGCATCGTCCGGGCGTCGGACCCGTCCGAATGGGGTCGGGTCGACGACTCCGGCGCCGTGTTCGTCAGGACCTCCGAGGGCGAACGCCAGGTCGGCTCCTGGCAGGCGGGTGCACCCGAGGAAGGTCTGGCCCACTTCGGCCTCCGGTACGACGACCTGGTCGCGGAGGTCTCACTCCTCGAGGCGCGACTCGACTCGCACCCACAGGACGCGCGAAAGACCCGGGCCTCCGCCGAGGCCCTCGCCGAGCAGCTCCCCTCCGCTGCGGCCGTGGGAGATCTCGACGCCCTCGCGACCCGACTCGCCACCGTGGTCGAGCGCTCCGGCGCTGTCGAGGTCGAGGCGCGCCAGCGCAAGGACGAGGAGCGCGCCACCGCGATCGCCCGCAAGGAGGCGCTGGCCGTCGAGGCGGAGGAGATCGGTGAGTCGTCCACCCAGTGGAAGGCCGCCGGCGATCGCCTCAGGGAGATCCTCGACGAGTGGAAGACCATTCGCGGCATCGACCGCAAGACCGACGACGCACTGTGGAAGCGCTTCTCCAAGGCCCGCGAGGCGTTCAACCGGCGCCGTGGTTCCCACTTCGCGGAACTCGACCGCACCCGCGCCTCCGTCAAGCGGGTGAAGGAGGAGCTGGTCGAACGAGCCGAAGCCATCTCGGCCTCGACCGACTGGAACGACACGGCCACCGCGTTCAGGCGCCTCATGGACGAGTGGAAAGCCGCGGGCCGCGCTCCCCGCGAGGCCGACGACGCCCTGTGGAAGCGCTTCAAGGCGGCCCAGGACACGTTCTTCGACGCCCGCCACGCCGCGGCCGCCGAGCGTGACGCGGAGTTCGAGGGCAATGCGGACGCCAAGGAGGCGCTGCTCACCGAGTTCTCGGCCCGGATCGACCCGGACAAGGGCCTCGACGCGGCCCGTGCCGCGCTACGGGAGCTACAGACCCGCTGGGAGGAGATCGGCAAGGTCCCGCGGGAGAGGATGGGGCAGCTCGAGGGACGGATCCGCGCCCTGGAGAAGTCCGTCTCCGACGCGGCCGACGCCGAATGGCGGCGTACCGACCCCGAGGCCAAGGCCCGCGCCGCCCAGTTCTGGGTGCGGGTGGACGATTTCGAGGCACAGGCCGCGAAGGCCGACGCGGCGGGCAAGTCGAAGGACGCCGAGAAGGCCCGCGCGCAGGCCATGCAGTGGAAGGAATGGGCCGAGGCCGCCGAGAACGCGGTCGACACCCGCTGATCACGCCGACAGGGCCCCACCGACACGGTGGGGCCCTGCTGCACGGGGTGGGTCCGACGGGTGCGGCGACCCGGTTCAGTCGCGGTGGCGGACGGAGTCCTCGAGCTCGCGCTGTTCGGGGGTGCGCGCCCACAGCACGCCGGCCAGGGTCATCACCAGCAGCAGCACCAGGATCACGCTGACGTACAAGCCGATCCCGGGGGCGCCGAAGTCCTGGAAGTCGGGGTTCGGTCCCCGTCCGGACTGGCGCAGCCAGATCGCCAGCATCCCGTACACCGTGGCCACGCAACTGGCGCCCCAGGCGATCCCCGCCGCCCACCACTTCTGGGTGATGATCATGACGGCGCCGAACAGGATGGCGCCGGCCGAGTAGAGCAGGACGAACACGTGGGAGGGCAGCGAGGTCTGTTGGTCCCGGGCCGCCTCGGTGAAGAAGAGCACGTCCAGTCCACGCACCCCGTCGCTGTGGGGAAGCGCGAGAGCGGCGGCGAGCAACACGATCAGCAACGCCGACGCCAGATAGGCCCTGCCGATGACGAGGGTGTGGCCCAACATCCTGTCCCTGCGTCGGAACTCCGAATCCACGGTCCTGCTGGATTCCATGATCCCCTGGATGGGGTCCGGGCGGTCAGCGGTGTTCACGTGAGGCATCCCTTCTGGGTGGTGTCGGAGGCGAGGGCATCACGTCGCAGCGTGGGCAGTCCGAGCCCCACGCCAATCGGGGGGGTCTCCGGCTTCTCACCGGCCTCGTGCCGGTCACCCGCCCTGGTGGCCCGACAGGTCAGCACGCCGTCGTCGGCGAGCAGATGGTGCGGGGCGGCCGAGCTGATCCGGGTGGTGACCACGTCGCCGGGTCGGATCCGCCCGGCGTGCTCCCCCACCGGGGCGAAGTGCACCAGACGGCCGTCCCGGGCCCTGCCGGTCATCCGGGCGGTGGCGGCGTCCTTCCGGCCCTGGTCGGCGGTGACGAGCAGCTCGACCTCGCGACCGACCTGCTTCCGGTTCTCCTCGAGGGTGATCCGCTCCTGCAGGTCGATCAGCCTCTCGTAGCGCTCCTGCACGACGGACTTGGGTATCTGGTCGGTCATCGTCGCCGCCGGAGTCCCCGGTCGCGGTGAGTACTGGAAGGTGAACGCGCTCGTGAACCGCGCCTTCTCCACGACGTCGAGGGTGGCCTGGAAGTCCTCCTCGGTCTCCCCGGGGAATCCGACGATGATGTCCGTGGTGATGGCCGCGTGCGGCATCGCGGCCCGCACCCTGTCCAGGATGCCCAGAAAGCGCTCCGACCGGTACGAACGGCGCATCGCGCGCAGGACACGGTCCGAGCCGGACTGCAGGGGCATGTGAAGCTGCGGGCACACGGCGGGGGTGTCGGCCATCGCCTCGATCACGTCGTCGGTGAACTCCGCGGGATGTGGTGAGGTGAACCGGATCCGCTCGATGCCCTCGACCCGACCGGCGGCGCGCAGCAACTTCGCGAAGGCGCCCCTGTCGGATGGTTCGGCGGGATCGTGGAACGACCGCCCGTAGGCGTTGACGTTCTGTCCGAGCAGGGTGACCTCCAGGACACCCTCATCCGCCAGTGCCTTCATCTCGGCGAGGACCTCACCGGGTCTCCGGTCCACCTCCTTGCCGCGGAGGGACGGGACGATGCAGAACGTGCAGGTGTTGTTGCAGCCGACGGAGACCGAGACCCAGCCGGCGTAGGCGGACTCCCGGGTGGCGGGAAGGGTCGAGGGGAAGTGCTGGAGCGAGTCGGCGATCTCCACCTCGGCCCGCTCGTTGTGCCGGGAGCGCTGGAGCAGGGTGGGCAGATGCCCGAGATTGTGGGTACCGAAGACGACGTCGACCCACGGGGCCCGTGAGACCACGACGTCCTTGTCCTTCTGTGCCAGGCATCCGCCGACCGCGATCTGCAGTCGGGGATTGGCGTCCTTCCACGGCCGCAGGTGGCCGAGCGTGCCGTACAGGCGGTTGTCCGCGTTCTCGCGGACCGCGCACGTGTTGAACACCACGAGGTCCGGAAGATCGCCCCGGGCGGGATCGGCCTCCCCCTCGAACGGCACGTACCCGGCCGCGTCGAGCACGCCCGAGAGCCGCTCGGAGTCATGGACGTTCATCTGGCACCCGAAGGTCCGCACCTGGTACGTGCGCCCCTCGACGCGCTCGACACCGGTGTCTCCGGCCGTCGCCTGCAGGTCGGTCACGAGAGAATCCACGCAGGCCAGGGTACTCAGGGCGACACCTGGGCCGCCAATTCGGCATCGACCACCGTCATCGCCAACCCCGTCGGATAGCCCCGGCGGGCGAGGAACGCCACCAGCCTGCGCCGTTCTCCCTGGAGATCCGCCCCGGGACCGGGGTCGACCGGGCTGCGGCTGAGCCGCGCGCGCACGAGGTCGGTGGCCTGCTGTCGGTCATCGGCCTCGTCGATGCCGGCCACCGCCCCCGCGATATGCACCTCGGCGACGCCCTTCTCGCGCAGCTCGCGTTCGAGTGCACCCCGCGACCGTCCGCGTCGACGCCGCCGACCCCTGACCCATTCCGAGGCGAAGTCCGCGTCATCGAGCAGACCCCAGGCGCGGACCCTGTCCAGGGCCTCGTCCACCGCATCCGGCGCATGCTCCTTACCCAGAAGCCGCTCCCGCAGTTCGTGTCGGCTCCGTGGCCGGTGGCGCAGAAGCCGGAGAGCCGCCGTCGCGGCCTCGTGGGCCTCGGGGGCCAACGGAGGCAGGTCCGAACTGCTTGACGGCCTGGCCTCCACCGCCGCGATCGCGGTGCGCAGGTCGTACGCGTCGACACCCTGCCCCCGCTCGGCCGCACGCGGGTCCTGCACGCTCATCAGAACTCGACGGGCACCACGTCGATGGGCGCGTCCTCGTCGGACTCCGCCTCGATCTCCGCGATCTCCGCACCCGCCCCGATGTTGAGCTTGTCGAGGATCTTGCGCTCGATCTCGTCGCGGACCGAGGGGTTCTCCTTGAGGTACCGGCGGGCGTTCTCCTTGCCCTGACCCAACTGGTCCGCCCCGTAGGTGAACCAGGAACCCGACTTCTTGACGAAGCCGTTCTCCACGCCCATGTCGATGAGCGATCCCTCGCGACTGATGCCCTCGCCGTAGAGGATGTCGAACTCCGCGATCTTGAACGGCGGCGCGATCTTGTTCTTGACGACCTTGACCTTGGTGCGGTTACCCACCGCATCCGCGCCGTCCTTGAGGGTCTCGATCCGGCGCACGTCCAGGCGGACGGAGGCGTAGAACTTGAGCGCCTTACCGCCCGTGGTGGTCTCGGGCGAGCCGAACATCACCCCGATCTTCTCGCGCAGCTGGTTGATGAAGATCGCGGTGGTGTTGGTGTTGTGCAGCGCACCCGTCATCTTGCGGAGCGCCTGGCTCATCAGTCGCGCCTGCAAGCCCACGTGGCTGTCGCCCATCTCGCCCTCGATCTCCGCCCGCGGCACCAACGCCGCGACGGAGTCGACCACCAGGATGTCGATGGACCCCGACCTGACCAGCATGTCGGCGATCTCGAGCGCCTGCTCACCGGTGTCCGGCTGGGAGACGATGAGGTTGTCCGTGTCCACGCCGAGCTTGCGGGCGTACTCCGGATCCAACGCGTGCTCCGCGTCGATGAACGCGGCGATCCCGCCGGCGGCCTGCGCGTTGGCCACCGCGTGCAGCGCGACGGTCGTCTTGCCGGACGACTCCGGACCGTAGATCTCCACGACGCGGCCCCGTGGGAACCCGCCGATCCCGAGTGCCACGTCGAGGGACAGGGCACCGGACGGGATGACCTGGACCGGCGGCCGGGTGTCGTCCCCGAGCCGCATGACCGACCCCTTGCCGTAGGTCTTGTCGATCTGCGCGAGCGCCAACTCCAGCGCCTGTTCGCGGTTCTGGGCCACGCCCGTCCTGGTACCTGACTTGGCGGTGGTCTTGGGGGCCATGATGCTCTCCGTTCGTGCTCGACCTCCGGTGTCGTGCCGGACGGTCTGTGTGGTCTGCTCGCTCGCGGACGCTACGGGTCGGGTACGACAGATACGTCTTGCACGAGCCCGGCAACCCTTCACTGTGGAGGGATGTCGCCCTGTGGACGGGCCATCCCGTCATCACATGACCCGAGTGTAGACGAACGCGTGTTCGAGATCGAACGACACGCCGCCACGGGGTCAGCGTAATGAGTCGGGAACCTCGAACTCCGAACACAGCGCCAACCAGACCTGCTTGACGGAGGCACCGGCGTCGATGGCCTCGTCGGCGGTGCGCCCGTCGAACGCGGCCAGATGATGGGACCTCACGAGATGATCGGCCCGCAGGTCCCCGAAGGCCTCGACGGTCCGGGCCCTGAACTCGGTCAGTGTCACGTGTGCCCCTTCACCACGGACGAGGACGGGCCGCCGGATAGTTCACCGGCGGCCCGTCCTCGGACGACTCACTGCTGTTCGGTCTGCGCCTGCTGCTGAGGCGGGGTGGCGGACTGCGGCTGCCCCTGGGGGAGCTGGGACGCAGAGCCGGTCCCCTGTCCGAGCTGACCACCCTCGGCCTTCATCGACGCCCGGATCTGCTCGAGACGGCTGTGCCCGGCCATCTGGGTCGAGGCCTGCTCGACCTCGAGCATCCGGCCCTGAACCGAGTTCTGGGCGAGCTCCGCCGACCCGAGGGCGTTGGCGTACCGCCGCTCGATCTTGTCGCGGACCTGGTCGAGGTTCGGGGTGTTCCCGCCCGACGAGACCTCGGACATGGACTGCAGCGACGCGCTGACCTGCTCCTGCATCTTGGCCTGCTCCAGCTGGCTGAGCAGCTTGGTCCGTTCGGCCACCTTCTGCTGGAGCACCATCGCGTTCTGCTCCACGGCCTTCTTGGCCTGGGCCGCGGCCTGGAGCGACTGGTCGTGGAGTCCCTTGAGGTCCTCGACGTTCTGCTCGGCGGTGACCAGCTGAGCGGCGAAGGCCTCCGCGGCGTTCTCGTACTCGGTCGCCTTCTGGGTGTCGCCGTTCTGATGGGCCTGCTCGGACATCTGCAGTGCCTGCCGCGTGGAGCCCTGCAGCTTCTCGATGTCGGCGAGCTGGCGGTTGAGCTTCATCTCCAGCTGCCGCTGGTTGCCGATCACGGCGGCCGCCTGCTGGGACAGCTGCTGGTGCTGCCGCTGCGCGTCCGAGATGGCCTGCTGGATCTGGACCTTGGGGTCAGCATTCTCGTCGATCTTCGAATCGAACAACGCCATGAGGTAGCGCCATGCCTTGGTGAACGGATTGGCCATCGCTGCGTAGTGTCCTTCTGCCGATTCGGACGACTGGTCGGTACCACGGTACCGAACAAGGTCGGGGGGCGACCACCGGGCGTTGCCGGGGTGGGGCTCAGGCCGCGAGGACGGGCTCCGCGACGGTGCCCGGGAGCGAGACGGTACCCGGGGGCGAGACCTCGAGGGCCGCGCGGATGAGGATCTCGCCGAGCGAGACGTCGAGCGCACCCGAGATGGACGCGAGCAACTCGCTCGAGGCCTCCTTGCGACCACGTTCGATCTCGGAGAGGTACCCGGGACTCACCCGGGCGGCGTCGGCGACGTCCCGCAGGGTCCGCCCCGAATCGCCCCGCAGGCCGCGGAGCACCGTCCCGAGGGTCTCCCGCAGCAGCGGGGGCCCGCTCCGGTGGTCCGGTCGGGGCAGCGTGGTCATCTGGATGTTCGGCATCACGGGGTACAACGCCTCACGTCGCCGATTCGTTCCCGACCTCGTCGGCGATCCCCACCAGCAGATCGAGGGCGGCGGCACAGGCCGCCCGACGGATCTCGGCTCGACCGCCGTCCAGGGAGAGCTCGGTCGACCGCGCCGCGACTCCCGGCACGCAGATCCCCACGTGAACGGTCCCCACGGCCCTCCCCTCCTGGCGGTCGGGTCCCGCCACACCGGTCAGACCCACACCGACGTCGGCGCCGCATCGCTCCGCCGCCCCCAGGGCGAGCGCGCGCGCCGTCTCCCCCGACACGGCCCCGTGCCTCCGGAGAACCTCCTCGGCAACGCCCGCGAGAGTGTGCTTGAGATCGGTGGCGTAGACAACCAGGCCACCCCGGAGCACCGCGCTCGCCCCCGGAACCCCCGCCACCGTGGCCGCGAGCATCCCCGCGGTCAGCGACTCGGCGGTCGCCAGGGTCCACCCGCGCCCGCCGAGTGCGGCCACCGCGGCCGCGGCACCCGGATCGGGGAGATCAGCGGAGGTCATGGCAACCCGGGCCGGGGGGCTCAGTGCCCGGCCCTGGCGGCCTGACGCGCCTTCACCAGGTAATCGATACCCGTGTAGACGGTCAGGACCAGCGCCACGCCGATCACGGCCCATTCGACGGGCCAGACCCAGTGCGGTAGCGGGAGGATCAGCATGCCCAGCCCCAGGGTCTGGGTCACGGTCTTGAGCTTGCCACCCTTACTGGCCGCCACCACGTGGTCGACGCCGAACAGACGCCAGAGGGTGATCCCCACCTCGCGGACGAGGATCACGATCGTCACCCACCAGAACAGCTCGTGGACCAGGGACAGCGAGATCATCGCCGCCGCCATGAGCGCCTTGTCCGCGATCGGGTCGGCGATCTTGCCGAAGTCCGTCACCAGACCCAGCCGCCGGGCGAGGTACCCGTCCACGTAGTCGGTCGCCATCGCGAACACGAAGACGACGAACGCCCCCACCCGCCACCAGGGATCCTGGGCGCCGGCGACGAAGAACAGGACCACGAAGACGGGGACCAGGAGGATCCTCACCACCGTGAGGACGTTCGCGATGTTGAGGACGGGGACCTCGTCGGTCCGGCGTCCGTTCTCGCGCGTGGAAGCAGTCACCCCCTCACCTTAGCGAGGACGGCGGGAATACCCTTGGTCGCGACGCACCCCCGACCCCGATCCCAGGAGATCCACGATGCCGCTCTTCGCCGTCACCTACCGCTACTCCGACGCCCAGACCCAGGAGCGGGAGGCCAACAAGCCCGCCCACCGCGAGTGGCTGTCCGCCCGCGTCGACGACGGGTCCGTCCGGTCCGTGGGACCGTTCGTCGACGGATCCGGGGCGTTGCTGGTGGTGGAGGCCGACGACGACGAGGCCGCACGATCGCTCGTGGGCGACGACCCCCACTGCCTGCGCGGAATGGTCGCGGAGGTCACGGTCCGGGAGTGGAAGCCGGTTTTCGGCGCCCTCGCCTGACAGGCACCCCGCCCGGCCGCTACCCCACCGGGGTCTCGGCCGGATCTCTGAGCTCGGCCGGCTCGTCGTCCGGATCCTCCTCCGGCGGGGCCCCGCCCTTGATCATCCAGAGCACCGAGGCGAGTTCCTCGGGCTTGACCAGCACGTCGCGTGCCTTGGACCCCTCGGAGGGTCCGACGATGTCGCGCGACTCCATCAGGTCCATGAGCCGACCCGCCTTGGCGAACCCGACGCGGAGCTTGCGCTGCAGCATCGAGGTGGACCCGAACTGGCTGGAGACCACGAGCTCGACGGCCGCGAGCAGGTCGTCGAGGTCGTCCCCGATGTCGCCGTCGATGTCCTTCTTGGACTCCTCCTTGGCGGCGGTGACGGTGTCGTCGTAGTCGGGCTCCGCCTGGTTCTTGGCGTAGTCCACGACCTCGTGGATCTCCTCGTCGGTGATGAACGCACCCTGCATACGGATGGGACGCGAGGCACCCATCGGGATGAAGAGCCCGTCGCCCATACCGATGAGCTTCTCCGCCCCGGCCTGGTCGAGGATGACCCGGGAGTCGGTGAGCGAGGACGTGGCGAACGCCAGGCGGGACGGCACGTTGGTCTTGATGAGGCCGGTGACCACGTCGACGGACGGCCGCTGCGTGGCCAGGACGAGGTGGATGCCGGCCGCACGGGCCTTCTGGGTGATGCGGACGATCGCGTCCTCGATGTCGCGGGGCGCGGTCATCATGAGGTCGGCGAGTTCGTCCACCACCGCGACGATGTACGGATACGGGCGGTACACCCGTTCGCTGCCGGGCGGCGTCGTGATGGCTCCCGACTTCACGCGCTCGTTGAAGTCGGTGATGTGGCGAACGCGGGTGGACTTCATGTCCTGGTAGCGCTGTTCCATCTCCTCGACCAGCCACGCCAGCGCGGCGGCCGCCTTCTTGGGCTGCGTGATGATCGGGGTGATCAGGTGTGGGATCCCCTCGTACGGCGTCAGCTCGACCATCTTGGGATCCACGAGGATCAGGCGCACCTCGTCCGGTGTCGCGCGGGTGAGCAACGACACGAGCATCGAGTTGACGAAGCTGGACTTACCCGAACCGGTCGAGCCGGCCACCAGGAGGTGCGGCATCTTGGCCAGGTCGGCGGTGACGAAGTCGCCCTCGATGTCCTTGCCCAGTCCGATGAGCATCGGGTTGTGCTTGGTGGCGGTCTTGGGGTCGGTGAGCACGTCGGCCAGCCGCACCAGTTCGCGGTCGAGGTTGGGCACCTCGATGCCGACCGCGGACTTGCCGGGGATCGGGGCGAGGAGACGGACGTTGTCCGTGGCGACCGCGTAGGCGATGTTGCGGTGCAGGGCGGTGATCTTCTCGACCTTGACGCCGGGGCCGAGTTCGACCTCGTAGCGCGTGACCGTCGGGCCGCGGGTGAATCCGGTGACCGCGGCGTCGATCTTGAACTGCTCGAGGACGCCCTGGATGGCGTCGATCATCTGGTCGTTGGACTCGCTGCGCGCCTTGGGCGGGTCCCCCGCGGTCAGCAGGCTGACGGGCGGCAGGGTGTACTCGACGCCGTTGAGCAGTTGCTTCTGGGAGTCGAGGCGCTCGACATCGCTGTCCGCCGCGGTGTGGGTGGACGGGGTGTTGGTCTGCGGCACCTCGGTCGTGCCGCCGGCTCCGCGCGCCTCCGCCGGGCGGACGGTGGCCCCGTTCGTGGCGTCCCCGACCGGCGCGCCCGCACCC
>NZ_JAALEB010000228.1:0-1597 GCF_014145165.1 Dietzia sp. Cai40
GCCGATCTCGGCGCCGCGACCGACCACGGTCCCCCCGATGAGGACCGCCCCGGCGCCGACCCCCGCGCCGTCGTGGACGAGCGCCTCGCCGTGGTGGCTCTCGAGTGCGGGCGACGGCGCGATGCCGCGCACCAGGTCGGAGGACCCGCGGACGAAGTCCTCGGGCGTGCCCATGTCCCGCCAGTACGCCGAGTCGACGAAGCCGCAGACCCGCCTGCCCTCGGCGAGCAGCTGCGGGAAGGTCTCGCGCTCCACCGAGACGGGGACGCCCTCGGGGATCTGAGCGATCAGTTCACGCCGGAAGACGTAGCAACCGGCGTTGATCTGATCGGTCGGCGGGTCCTGCGTCTTCTCGAGGAACTCCAGGACCCGGCCGTCCTCATCGGTCGGCACACAGCCGAACGCACGGGGATCGGAGACCCGCACCAGGTGCATGGTCAGATCCGCGCTCTTGGCGTGGTGGAGATCGAGGATCCGGGTGAGATCGGTCCCGCCCAGCACGTCGCCGTTGAACACCATGATCGTCGAGGCGGTGAGCTCGTCCAGGACGTTGCGGATGCCGCCGCCCGTGCCCAGCGGCTCGGTCTCCACCACGTACGTCAGCTCCAGATCGAGGTCGGACCCGTCCCCGAAATGCTCCTCGAACACCTCCGCCTTGAACGACGTGCCCAGCACCACGCGCCGGATGCCCGCCGCCCGGATCCGCGAGAGCAGATGGGTGAGGAAGGGCAGACCGGCCGTGGGCAACATGGGCTTGGGCGCCGAGATGGTCAGCGGCCGCAGGCGGGTCCCCTTGCCGCCCACCAGGACCACCGCCTCGGTGTCGGCGATCAGATCGCGCGGCTCGGCGCTGGAGGGGGTCGTCGAGGTCACAGTCCTACTCCCGATGTCGTGGGGCCCCGGCCGCGCGCTCGCGCGGCCCACACGGGCCGGTGGATGGTCTCGTCCGGCGCGTCAGCGAAGATCGCGCCGGGCGGACCGGATCGCGAGGCGGCACCGTAGTTCCAGACCCGCCCTCAGCGCCCAGCGTATCGGTGCCTGCCACGCGGCCGGATGCCTGTCCGCCTGGAACAGGTAGGCGCTGTTGTGGTGTGCCCGGAGGGTGAACTCCGGCACGGTCCTGGCCGCGTGTCCCTGGTCGTGGTGGATCACCGACGAC
The DNA here is from genome assembly GCF_014145165.1 of Dietzia sp. Cai40. Classification (NCBI taxonomy): domain Bacteria; kingdom Bacillati; phylum Actinomycetota; class Actinomycetes; order Mycobacteriales; family Dietziaceae; genus Dietzia; species Dietzia sp. Cai40. The sequence continues at coordinate 1,160 of NZ_JAALEB010000228.1, forward strand.
GGCACGTAGACGCTCTGCCACCCGGCCCGGCCGAGCCGGTCCCCCAGGTCCACGTCCTCCAGGTACATGAAGTACCTCTCGTCGAACCCGCCGAGCGCGTCGAACGCCTCACGTCGCAGCAGCAGGCACGACCCGGACAACCACCCCGCGGTCCGTTCGGACTCCATGTCGGAGTCGTCGAGGTAGTGGGCGGTCCACGGGTTGCCCGGCCACACCGGACCCAGCAGGGCGTGGCCGATACCGGCGCCGAGCCTCGGCACGGCGCGGGCCGAGGGGTACACCGAACCGTCGGTCTCCGCGATCCTCGGGCCGAACGCCGCCGCCCGGGGCCACCGGTGGGCGGCGGCGAGCAGCGCGTCCACGGAACCCGGCTCGAACCACACGTCCGGGTTGACGACCAGCACGAACTCCTGGTCGAACTCCCCTGGGCGCCGGGCG
>NZ_JAALEB010000229.1:0-5418 GCF_014145165.1 Dietzia sp. Cai40
TCTGTGTGCCATAGCGGCGCCGCGCGGGGACGAACGCCTCCACCAGTACGCTGACGATCCCCGCGCCGAACACCACGAGCAGCGGCGCGAGCGATCCGTACGCGATGTCAGGGGTCATCGGGTTCCTCCCACCAGCGCGACGGTGTGGGCGACCGCCGGTTCGATCACGTCCAACGCGGGCTGCGGGTAGAAGCCCAGCACGATCAGCGCCACCACCAGCGGGATCACCACCACGAGTTCCCGGGCGTCGAGATCCGGTGTCCGCGCGAGCCCGGGAGCCGGGGGTCCACCCATCACCCGCTGGTAGGTCCACAGGATGTAGACCGCCGCCAGGACGAACGTGCTCGTGGCGAGCACGGCGGCCACCGGGTACGGGCCGAAGGTCCCTATGAACACCAGGAACTCGCTGACGAACGGGGCCAACCCGGGCAGCGAGAGCGTGGCCAGGCCGGCGATGAGGAACGTCCCGGCCATCACGGGCGCGACCTGCTGGACACCGCCGTAGTAGCCGATCTCCCGGATGCGGTGCCGGTGGACGAGGAACCCGGCCACGAGGAACAACGCGGCCGTGGCGACGCCGTGGTTGACCATGTAGAGCGCCGATCCGGCCGCGGACTGCTCCGTCCTGGCGAAGATGCCCAGGACGATGAACCCGAAGTGGGAGATGGAGGCGTAGGCGATCAGCCGGAGCAGGTCGGTCTGGGCGATGGCCATCACGCCGCCGTAGACGATGCTGATCACCGCCAGCGTGACGAGCACCGGCGCCGCCGTGGCGGCCGCGTCCGGGAACAGCGGCAGGCTGTAGCGCAGCATCGCGAACGTGCCGACCTTGTCCACGACCGCCATCATCAGCACCGCCGAGGCGGGGGTCGCGGCCACGGCCGCGCCGGGCAGCCAGGTGTGGAACGGCCACAGCGGCGCCTTGATCGCGAAGGCCAGGGTGAAGGCCGCGAACATCAGCAGCGCCACGCCGGTCGTGATCTCGAGCCGGCCGTCCGCGACGGCCGCGGTGATGAGGCGGTAGTCGAACGTGCCCGCCCCGATCGATCCGCCGTCCGTCCCGGCGTCCCCCAGCCCGGCGCGGGCGGTGAGCACGTACAGCCCGATCACCGCGACGAGCATGACCAGCCCGCCGAGGAGGTTGTAGATGAGGAACCGCACGGCCGCCGCCGCCCGGTCGGCCCCGCTGGAATCGCTGCGGCCGAAGCCGCCGATGAGGAAGTACAGCGGGATGAGCATGGCCTCGAACGCGACGTAGAACAGCAGCACGTCCAGACTGGTGAACGCCACCAGCGCCAACCCCTGCGTGGCCAGCATCAGCGCCGGGTACGCCTGCGCGCGGCGGCTGTCGGACGCGGCGACGTCGTGCCACCCGGCCAGCAGGAGCAGTGGCATGAGGGCGGCCGTGAGCAGGACCAGCACCAGCGCGATCCCGTCGAGTCCGAGCGTGTAGGAGGCGCCGAAGGCGGGGATCCACGGGTGGGACTCGACGAACTGGTGGGTCTCGCCGCCGGGGTCGAACCCCACCGCGAGCGCGACCGCCACCGCCAGCACGACGAGGGAGGTGGCCAGGGCGAGGGGCCTGGCCGCGCGTCGCGCGCCGGAGGGGAGGACGACGACGACGAGGGCGCCGATCAGCGGCGTGAGCCACAGCGCGGAGAGCAGACCGAGCCCGTTCACAGCACACCTCCGGCCGACATGGCGGCGATGATCAGGGCCGCGCCGAGGAGCATGTACAGCGCGTAGGAGCGGGTGAGTCCGGATTGCAGGAGTCGGCCGCGGGTGGACAGGAGCCCGATCGCCGCCGCGACACCGCCGGTCGCGCCGCCCACGACCCTGCGGTCGACCACCGCGGTGGCCGCGACCAGGGCCTGCCCCGGCCGCATCAGCACACCCTCGTTGACGGCGTCGGCGTAGAGGTCGCGGCGGGCGGCGCGGGTGAGCGCGGAGACCTCCGAGGGCGCCTGCTCCGGGATGTCGGTGCGGCCGTACCGTCGCACCGCGACCGCGATCCCGACGGCCACGACCACCAGCGAGGCGGTGGTGACCAGCCACACCGGCAGTACGTGCTCGGCGTAGTGCTCGCCCACGACCGGGGCCAGCCAACCCTCCAGCCGCCCGCCGATAGCGAGCAGGGCCCCGGAGAGTACGGAGCCGACCGCGATGAGGATCATCGGCGTCGTCATGGACACCGGCGACTCGTGGGGATGGGCTCCCTCGCGCCATCGCTGTCGGCCGAAGAAGGTCAGGATCATCACCCGCGTCATGTAGAAGGCGGTCAGGCCGGCTCCGAGGAGCGCCACCGCGCCGAGCAGGTATCCGGCCGCCCCGCCGCCGCCCGCGTCGAACGCCGCGGAGATGATGCCCTCCTTGGAGTAGAAGCCGGAGAACGGTGGGACGCCGATGATCGCGAGATAGCCGAGTCCGAAGGTGACAAAGGTGATGGGCATGACCGCGCGCAGGGCACCGTAGCGCCGCATGTCGACCTCGTCGTCCAGCCCGTGCATCACCGATCCCGCTCCGAGGAAGAGGCCGGCCTTGAAGAAGCCGTGGGTGAGCAGGTGCATGATCGCCAGGGCGTATCCGGCGGGGCCGAACCCGGCGGCCATGACCATGTATCCCACCTGGCTCATGGTGGAGGCGGCGAGCACCTTCTTGATGTCGTCCTTGGCGCAGCCGATCACGGCGCCGAACAGCAGCGTCACCGCGCCGACCGCGATCACCGCCGTCCGCGCCGCCGGGGCCGCGTCGAAGATCGGGTTGGCCCGGGTGATCAGGTAGACGCCGGCGGTGACCATGGTGGCCGCGTGGATCAGCGCCGATACCGGGGTGGGGCCCTCCATGGCGTCTCCGAGCCACGACTGCAGCGGCACCTGGGCGGACTTGGCGCAGGCGCCCAGCAGCAACAGCAGGCCGAGCGCGCTGACCAGGCCGGTGCCGACCCCGGGCTCGGCACCGTCAGTGCCGCTGATGGCGGCGAAGACGCCGTCGAAGGACAGGGTCCCCAGCTGCGTGACCATCACCATCAGGGCCACGGCGAGCCCGATGTCCCCGACGCGGTTGACCAGGAACGCCTTCTTGGCCGCCGTGGCCGCGGACGGCTTGTGCTGCCAGAACCCGATGAGCAGGTAGGAGACCAGGCCCACGCCCTCCCACCCCAGGTAGAGCACCAGGAAGTCGTCCGCCATCACCAGCAGCAGCATCGCGGCCAGGAACAGGTTGAGGTAAGCGAAGAACTTCCGCCGCGCCGGGTCGGCGGCCATGTACCCGGTCGAGTACACGTGGATGAGCAGGCCGACGCCGGTGATCAGCAGCACGAACACCATGGAGAGCTGGTCCAGTCGCAGGCCCATGTCCACGCGGAGGTCGCCCACCGAGATCCAGGTGAACAGCGTCTGTTGCAGGGTCCGGTCGGCGGCCCCGCGGCCGACCATGGCGGCGAACTGCCAGGCGGCCGCGCAGAACGCGGCCAGGGCGGTGGCGCAGCCCAGCAGGTGTCCCCACGGGTCGCTGCGGCGGCCCAGGAGCAGCAGGAGGGCGGCGCCGAGCAGCGGCAGGCCGGGGATCAGCCACAACGTCACATCAGGAGTCATCCGCGCGTCCTCAATACCTGAGCAGACTGGCGTCGTCGATCGAGGCCGATCGGCGGGAACGGTAGATGGCCATGATGATCGCCAGGCCGATCACGACCTCGGCCGCGGCCACCACCATGACGAAGAACGCGAACACGTGACCGCCCACGTCGCCGTGCATCCGGGCGAACGTCACCAGGGCCAGGTTGGTGGCGTTGAGCATGAGCTCGATGCACATGAACACCACGATCGCGTTGCGCCGCAGCAGGAACCCGGCCGCACCGATGGTGAACAGCACGGCCGAGAGGTAGAGGTAGTTCTCCGGGTTCACGGTCGTCCCCCCTCGGCAGGTCCCGCCGTACCGCCGGACCCCGGATCGTCTCCGGGTCCCAGTTCCCTGCCGCCGCCGTGCCGGCGAAGGACCTCGCTCACCGAGTCGGTGGAGTCCGAGCCGTCGGGCAGCCGGGCCGGCATGTCCGCGGAGTTGCGCCGCGCGTACACGCCGGGGCTGGGCAGCGGCGTCACGCGGGCGTGGCCGTCGTGCTGCCAGTCCAGGAAGCGCTGCTCGGACATCTCGCGCTGGGTCCGTCGGCCGGAGAACCGTTCGCGGTGCGCCAGCACCATGGCCCCCAGGGTGGCGATGATCAGCAACACGCCGGTGAGCTCGAACGCCCACACGTGGCGGGTGAACAGCAGCTCGGCCAGTGCGGGCACGTCATTGTGGTCGGCGCCGAAGCCGGTGAAGGGCGGCAGCTCCGCGCGGGCGAGGCCGGTCGCCAGGAGGACCCCGAAGCCGAGCCCGGCGACGATCGCGGCCACGCGGTGTCCGCGGATCCGCTCCACCAGGGACTCCGAGGACTCCACGCCGATGAGCATCACCACGAACAGGAACAGCATCATCACCGCGCCGGTGTAGACGACGATCTGGCCGACGCCCAGGAACACCGCGCCCTGCGCCATGTACAGCACGGCCAGGGCGACCATCGTCATGGCCAGACACAGGGCGGAGTAGACCGCCTTCTTGGCGGAGACCACCCCGAGCGCGCCGACGACGACGACGACCGCCAGCACCCAGAACAGGACCGACTCCCCGGTGGACACCGGTGCCCCGGTCATCAGGACCCGTCCCCGTGTGAGGGCGCGCCCTGGGTCGGCGGGGAGTCCTCGCCCGGCGCCGCCCCGTGGGGTGCGCTCTGCGCCGCGCGGAGGACGTCGCCGCGGTAGTAGTCGGCGTGCGTGGTGCCCGGGGCCATGTCGTGCGGTGCGGGGACCATCCCGGCGAGCATCGGCCCCAGCAGGTCCTGCTTCTCGTAGATGAGCCCGGCCCGGTCGTCGCCGACCATCTCGTACTCGTTGGTCATGGTCAGCGCGCGGGTCGGGCAGGCCTCCACGCAGAGGCCGCACCCGATGCAGCGTAGGTAGTTGATCTGGTAGATCCGCCCGTAGCGCTCGCCGGGGGAGTAGCGCTCGTCCTCGGTGTTGTCGGCGCCCTCCACGAAGATCGCGTCCGCCGGGCAGGCCCACGCGCACAACTCGCAGCCGATGCACTTCTCGAGGCCGTCGGCGTACCGGTTGAGCTGGTGGCGGCCGTGGTAGCGGGGAGCGGTGGGGACCTTCTCCTCCGGGTACTGCTCGGTGTGCTTCTTGCGGAACATCGTCGCGAACGTGACACCGAACCCGGCGATCGGTTCGAGGATTCTCGGAACCCTAGGCATTGGGGGCCTCCTCCGATGCGGTGCGCTGGGGTGTCGCGGTGCGCCCGGACAACGCCGCGCGCTGGTGGGGCAGCGGTGGGACGGGGAACCCGCCCGCGACCGGGTCGAAGGGCGCCGGGTCGGCGGCGCCC
>NZ_JAALEB010000022.1:0-2964 GCF_014145165.1 Dietzia sp. Cai40
GGCGAGCAGCTCCCGCTCGTCCCTGCCGGTGGCGCGGGCGGCCACCGAGGCCATCTCGCCCTCGGACCACTTGCCCGCGTCGATCCCCGCGCGGGCCTGCAACGCGGCCATGTGGTGGCGGCCGGGCCACAGCGGGGCCACGGTGTACGGGTCGAGCTGCAGCGCCAGCGCCGAGTCGAGGTCGGTGCTCGCCGAGGCCTTGCCGAACCCGTAGACCAACGCGGTGTCGGCCTGGCCTGTGGCGATCTTGAGGTAGGCCTCGAAGAACGCCCAGGCGGCGTCCATCTCCACGTGCGACTCGCAGATGGGAGGGAACGCGCCGATGGTGTCGACGGCGGAGATGAAGGAGAAGGCCCGGCCGGCGAGGTAGTCGGAGGAACCGGAGCACCAGAACTCGATGTCGGTGCGGTCCAGCCCGGTCTGCCGGTAACACTCGGCGAAGACGGGCGCGAGCATCTCGACACCGTTGGTGGTGCCGAAGGTGGACTCTGTGTGTCGGGCGTGGGCGAAACCGACGACGGCCACGTCCCGGGGTGCGGTGGGGGTCACGGGTGTCCTCTACAGGTGATCGGCGTAGGTGTCGGGGTCGGCGTCGGGATCGCCGGTCGGCTCGAAGTGGGTGATGGCCTTCATCGAGGCAGGGCGGTCGGCCTCGGGCGTCCACGCCGCCCGTACCCGCATGCCCATGCGCACCTCCGAGGCCTCGCAGCCCAGCACGAGGTGCTGGATGGGGACGTCGGACCCGTCCAGGAGGATGTACGCGGTGACGTACGGGGGCGTGATCTCCTGACCGGCGAACGGCACGTTGACGATGCCGAACGTGGTGACCGTGCCGACGCCGGAGACCTCCACGTACTCGCCCATGGCCACCCCGTCGGAGGGGCAGTAGTCGCGCGGCGGGACGTAGACCTCGGGTCCGTTGGAGCGACGCCGCCCGAGCACACGGCCCTGCACGATGGCCCGGAGGAACTCGCTCTCGGCGGGACCCGCGGTGTGGGTCACCGAGAGGCCGATCGGGGTGACGACCATGGTGACGGGCTCACCCCCGGAGGGCTGCGGGACCTCGTCGTCGTCGCCCTGATCGGTGCCGCCCGGGTCGTCCCCACCCGCCACGTCCACGGGGACCACGCACGCGATGTCGTGGATGGTCCCGGTCCGCTCGGCGGACCACCGCAGCCGCACGCGCATCCCCGAGCTCACGTCCTCGGGGCCGTCGGCGGCGAGGGGCAGCAGGATGGCGGTGTCGGCGCCGTCGAACCGGACCAGGGCCCAGGCGAACGGCGAGTCGAGCGGGTTGACGTCGGTGGGTTCGGGAACCCAGGTCCAGACGACGACGACGCCGTCGATCCCGGTCCCGGAGCCCACCTCGACGAAGTCCGTCAGGGCCTCGTGCGTGTGGGGGTCGAACTCCACCGGCGGCAGGTGCACGGCGCCGCGGGAGTCGCGGACCCCCACGAGTCGGCGGTCGCGCAGGCCGGTGAAGAACGCGCCCAGGACCGGTCCGGTCGACCGCGTGTAAGCGAAGGACGGGGCGAGCGGGGCCTCGAGCACGGCCTCGTCGGGCGGGGTGATGTCGACAACGATCTCTCTGGATGTCACGCCACAAGTAGAACACGTTCCACTGCGCCGTGTGTGACTTTTCGTGAGCCGGACACCGTCGCGGGGCGGTCTGGGTCACACTGGTCCCCATGAAATTCGCCTTGCAGCTCGGATACTGGGGCGCCCAGCCGCCCACCACCCACGCCGACCTCGTGGTGGCCGCGGACAGGGCGGGGTTCGACACCGTCTTCACCGCCGAGGCCTGGGGTTCGGACGCGTTCACCCCGCTCGCCTGGTACGGCTCGCTCACCGAACGCATCCGCTTGTCCACGGCGGTGGTGCAGCTGTCCGCCCGGACGCCCACGGCCACCGCGATGAGCACCATGACCCTGGACCACCTCTCCGGTGGCCGGTTCTGCCTGGGCCTGGGCGTCTCCGGTCCGCAGGTGGTGGAGGGCTGGTACGGCCAGCCGTTCACCAGGCCGTTGGCCCGGACGCGGGAGTACATCGACATCATCCGCGCGGTGCTCCGCCGCGAGGCCCCCGTGACCTCCGACGGGCCCGCGTACGCCCTGCCGTACCAGGGGCCGGGCGCCTCCGGACTGGGCAAACCGCTCAAGTCGATCCTCCACCCGCTGCGCGAGGACGTGCCCATCTGGCTGGGGGCCGAGGGGCCCAAGAACGTGGCACTCGCCGCCGAGATCGCGGACGGGTGGCTGGGGTTCCTGGCCTCGCCGCGGACCGCGCACGAGTTCAACGCGTGGCTCGACGAGGGCTTCGCCCGACCCGGCGCGCGGCGGACCCGGGAGGACTTCGAGGTGGCGTTCCTGTGCCAGCTTCACATAACGCAGGATCGGCGCGCGGTCCTCGACGCGTACAAGCCGTTCACCGCGCTCTACGCCGGCGGCATGGGCGCGGAGGAGAAGAACTTCCACGCCGAGGCGTTCCGCCGGATGGGCTTCGCCGACGACGTCGACCGCATCACCGAGCTGTTCCGCTCCGGGCGCAAGGAGGAGGCCGCGGCGGCGGTCCCGGACGAGATGGTCGAGGCCACCGCGATCATCGGCGACGAGGACTCGGTGCGGTCGCAGATCGCCGAGTGGGAGGCCGCGGGTGTGACCATGCTCGTGGTGACGGCCCGCTCGGTGGAGGAGATCGAGTCTCTGAGCCGGTTGATGGACTGATCGCCGGCGGGACGGGCCTCGGGAGGGGCGGCCGGGGGGTTCCGCCGGTCGGTCAGCGGGGCGGGTTGACGCGCACCGGCTCGCCGGCGTGGTCCACCACGAGAAAGCCGCTCTGGTGGACGTCGTTGCTCACGTGGACGGTGTAGGTCGGCCGCCCCGCCTCATCCGCCGCGACGCTGAGGAAGGCGCCGGTCTCGCCGGCGATCCCGAGGGTCTCGGGGGCGCCGGCGACCACCGGCGC
>NZ_JAALEB010000230.1:0-8012 GCF_014145165.1 Dietzia sp. Cai40
GGCCCCGGGGTGGCGGCGGCGCGGACGCCGGGCGGGAGCAGCCCGGGGACCCCGGCGGGGACGACGAAGCCGTGGAGGAACAGATCGGCCACGACCCTGCGCACGGGTTCCGCCAGCTCACCGGGGTCACGACCGGCCCCCGCGGCGGCGAGGACGACGAGATCCTCCAGGGGGAGCGCACCCATACGCGCCCCTCGGAGGACCGTCGCGGTCAGCGGGTCGATCTCGTGCCGCCAGCGTGCACCGGTGACGCGCTCGACCACCACCGACCCGGCCGGTGCAGAGGCCCCGGACGTCTCGTCCCCCGCGTCACCGGCGTCCGGTGCCAGACTCTCCGAGACGTGCAGGTGGACGTCGGGGGAGACGGTGAACACCGTCGCGTCCAGCGCCCGCTCCTGCCCGCCCTGTCGGTCCGCGGTCGCCCGCAACCACGCCATGCGCGCGAAGTAGGCCTCGGCCTCGTCCCCGAGCCCCTCGTCGAAGGGGTGGGTGAGGTCCTCGCAGAGCACCGACGACGCGCCGTCGATCCGCCTGAGGAAGACGTACCCGAACCCGACCCCGTCGACGCCCCGGTCCTCGAAGTGGTCGAGCCAGGCGTCCGCGGCGAGGGCTGTGGACTCGTCCCTCGGGTCCATGCCCTCGTCCGTGAGCCATGTCCAGACGTAGAGCTCCGGGTCCGAGGTGTCGCGACGGAGCACCCAGGCCTCCACCCCGTCGGAGGGGACCCACGACGCCACGTGGGTCCGCCAGTCGGTGTCCTGGCGCTCCACCCAGGAGGCCAGGATGACCGCGGTGCCGTCCCGGGTCAGGTGTTCGTGAGCCCCGGACACGACCGTCCGGCTCGCCCCGTCGAGGGCGAGCCCCGACTCGCGGTACGAATGGCCGGGCTCGGAGGGGCCCACCACGAACGGTGGGTTGGCGACGACCCGGTCGAAACGACGATGGGCGACGGGTTCGAACCAGGGACCGACGAGCAGTTCCCCGTCCAACCCGTTGATGGCCAGCGTGGCGGACGCCAGGTCCAGGCATCTGGGGGTGATATCCGTACCCGTCGCCGTCCTCGCGGTCCCGAGGGCGTGCACGAGCTGGATGCCGCAGCCGGTGCCGAGGTCGAGGACGGAGTCCACGTGCGAGGTGGGTGTGATCCGGAGGAGGGACAGCGTGGCCTGCCCGACCCCGAGGACGTGGTCTGGCCTCGTGGTGGCGTGGGCCATCGACCCGTCGACGTCGGCGAAGACCCAGCGTGTGCCGTGACCGGTGTCCACGGGCCGGAGGTCGAGGAGCGCCCGGAGGGTCGCCTCCGGCGTGGTCTGACGGGTCCACAGTCCGGCGTCGATCCCGTCGGCTACGGGTACCCCGGGCAGGGCCGCCACGACCTCGTCCTCGGGGACCGCGTCACCCAGGATGAACAGCCGGACCAGGGTCCCGACCGGCCCGGCGGAGCGGGCGTGCCTGCGGACGGACGCCGGGTCCGAACGGGCGAGCGCCGAGACCGCCTCCGGCCCCAGTGCGTCCTCCAGTCCGGGCACCGTGAAGTGGCACTCGCGGAACGACTCCGCCAGTGCGGGGGCCAGGCGGGTGAGGGCGGGAACTGTCGGGGTCACCGGGCGGGATCGCTCTCATCGGGTCGGTCGGCCGGGTCCGGGGCACCCGAGGCGGGACCGTCGCCGGAGCGGTCCCCGGGTGCCGGGGCGTCGTGGGTCGGGCCGTCGTGGGCCGGGCTCTGGTGCGAGGGGCCACCTGTGAGGCCCGGCGGCATCGCGCGGGGCGTGTGGTTGGCCAGCGCACCGGCGGTGTACATCCGTGCCTGCCCCTTGGGTAGCGGAGGCCTGTCGTTGGCGCTGATCACGGCGATCCACGGGATCGGTATGGACCCCGCGACGATGGCCAGTGCGATCCACGGGTTGTTCCAGAGAGCCAGGGAACCCGCGGCGAGGAGCAACGCCGGGATCCGGATGGACATCAGGAGGAAGTACCGCTTCTTCCGCGCCGCGAGCTCGTCCCGGTAGGACTCCCGCGCGGCGGTGATCAGAACGGGCCTCGCGGTGCCGTCCCGATCCTTGGACCGCTTGCGACGGGAGTCGGGTGCCATGGCCCCCAAGGTACTCCGGCGTTGGCGCACCGACCGTGGCGTGCGGCATCATGAGGGGGTGAGCACCACCCGGACCAAGACACTAGAGCGCCCCGAGGTCACGACGACCGAGGAGACGCAGGACGACGCGCCCAAGTTCTTCCACTACGTGGACAAGAGCAAGATCGCCGAGAGCGCGGTCATGGGCTCCTATGTGATCGCCCTCTGCGGCGAGGTGTTCCCTGTCACCCGGTCCGCCAAGCCCGGTTCTCCCGTCTGCCCGGAGTGCAAGCGCGTCTACGAGACCCTGAAGCCTGGTGAGTGAACCCGGCGCGGTCCCGGGCACCGAGGAGCAGACCGCAGACCCCGCCGCCACGGCGGCCGCGGGCGCGCCGCTGCGCGCCTGGCAGCGGACCGCGCTGCGCAAGTACCTCATGGCTCGGCCGAAGGACTTCCTCGCCGTGGCCACCCCCGGCGCCGGTAAGACGACGTTCGGTCTGCGCGTGGCCACCGAACTCCTGACCGACCGGACGGTCGACGCCATCACCGTGGTGGCCCCCACCGAGCACCTCAAGTTCCAGTGGGCCGAGGCCGCCGCGAGGGCCGGTATCGCGCTCGATCCCGAGTACTCCAACTCCTCCGGCGCTCTCGCGCCGGAATACCACGGCGTGGTGGTCACCTACGCCCAGGTGGCCTCCCACCCGTTCAAGCACCGCGAACGGACCGCATCCCGCCGTACGCTGGTGATCCTCGACGAGATCCACCACGGTGGCGACGCCAAGAGCTGGGGAGACGGCATCCGTGAGGCGTTCGACGACGCCGAGCGTCGCCTGTCCCTGACCGGCACACCGTTCCGCTCCGACGACAGTCCGATCCCGTTCGTCACCTACGAACCCGACGGCCAGGGCCATCAACGGTCCAGGGCCGACCACTCCTACGGGTACGCCGACGCCCTGGCCGACGGCGTCGTGCGACCCGTCGTCTTCCTCGCCTATTCCGGCGAGGCGCGCTGGCGGACCAACGCCGGTGAGGAGTTCTCCGCCCGGCTCGGCGAACCACTCAGCGCGGACCAGAACTCGCGCGCCTGGCGGGTGGCGCTGGACCCCCACGGCGACTGGATGCCGGCGGTCCTCCAGGCGGCACACACCAGGCTCCGGCAGATCCGCGCGGGTGGGGTGCCCGACGCCGGCGGGCTGGTGATCGCCACCGACCAGGAACGCGCTCGCGAGTACGCGGCTCTGCTCACGGAGATCACCGGGCGGGCCCCCGTCGTCGTCCTGTCCGACGACCCCACCGCCTCGAGCCGGATCGGCACGTTCTCCGCCTCGACGGACGAGTGGATGGTCGCGGTCCGCATGGTCTCGGAGGGTGTGGACGTGCCGCGCCTGAGCGTGGGGGTGTACGCCACCAGCGCCTCGACCCCCCTGTACTTCGCCCAGGCCATCGGCCGGTTCGTCCGGTCCCGCAGGCCGGGGGAGACCGCGTCGGTGTTCCTGCCGTCGGTCCCGGTCCTGTTGCAGCTCGCCTCCCAGATGGAGGCCCAGCGGGATCACGTCCTGGGCAAGCCCCACCGCGAGGACGGGCTCGAGGACGAGTTGCTGGCGCAGGCCAACCAGCAACACGACGAGCCCGACGCGGACGACGAGGACAAGGGGTACATCTCCCTCGGTGCGGACGCCGAACTCGATCAGATCGTCTACGAGGGGTCCTCCTACGGCACGGCCACGTTCGCGGGGAGCGAGGAGGAGGCCGACTACATCGGTCTCCCCGGTCTGCTCGGGGCGGACGACGTCAAGGCCCTCCTGCGTCAGCGGGAGAAGGAGCAGATCAGGCGGTCGTCCGGTGAGGCGTCCTCCGCGCCCGGGGCCGTGGCGGTGGTGGGCGTGGGGACGGACCCGACCATCTCCGGCACCACCCTCCCGGGCAACGCCGGCGGTCCGGGGGCGAACGCGGGTGCGGCTGCCGCCCGCGTGGCCTCCGCGGCCGAGCTTAAGGATCTGAGGCGCCAGCTCAACACGCTGGTGTCCGTGTACTCGGGCCGTCTGGGCAAGTCCCACGGAGCGATCCACACGCAGCTGCGTAACTCCTGTGGTGGTCCTCCGGTGCCCATGGCCTCGGCCGACCAGATCCGGGAACGCATCTCGCTGCTGCGTAGCTGGTAGGGCAGCTGGAACGGGACGCTGGAAGGGGCTCAGAACCACGCCTCGCCGTCCCTGTCGGATGAGCATGCGAACGAGCCCGGGCCCCGTCGACATCGACGGGCCCGGGCTCGTCCGGGGTCCGGGGTACCGGACCGGCGGGAGATCAGTCCAGGTAGTCGCGCAGCACCTGGGACCGCGACGGGTGGCGCAGCTTGGACATGGTCTTGGACTCGATCTGGCGGATCCGCTCGCGCGTGACCCCGTAGACCTGGCCGATCTCGTCCAGCGTGCGGGGCAGTCCGTCGGTGAGGCCGAAGCGCAGCCGCACCACGCCCGCCTCGCGCTCGGACAGGGTGTCGAGCACCGAGCGGAGCTGGTCCTGGAGCAGCGTGAAGCTCACCGCGTCCACGGCCACCACGGCCTCGGAGTCCTCGATGAAGTCGCCGAGCTGCGAGTCGCCCTCGTCACCGATGGTCTGGTCGAGCGAGATGGGCTCCCGGGCGTACTGCTGGATCTCCAGCACCTTCTCCGGGGTGATGTCCATCTCCTTGGCCAGCTCCTCCGGGGTGGGCTCGCGGCCCAGGTCCTGGAGCAACTCGCGCTGGATGCGCCCGAGCTTGTTGATGACCTCGACCATGTGCACCGGGATGCGGATGGTGCGGGCCTGGTCGGCCATGGCGCGGGTGATGGCCTGGCGGATCCACCAGGTCGCGTAGGTCGAGAACTTGTAGCCCTTGGTGTAGTCGAACTTCTCGACGGCGCGGATCAGACCCAGGTTGCCCTCCTGGATGAGGTCCAGGAACGCCATCCCCCGGCCCGTGTAGCGCTTGGCCAGGGACACGACCAACCGGAGGTTCGCCTCGAGCAGGTGGTTCTTGGCGCGAACGCCGTCCCGCTCGATCCACTTGTAGTCGCGGCGCTGGGCGGTGGTGAGCTTCTCGCCACGCTCGACGACCTGGGCCATGAACCAGGTGGCGTAGAGGCCGGCCTCGATACGCTTGGCCAGCTCGACCTCCTCCTCGGCGTTGAGAAGGGCGACCTTGCCGATCTGCTTGAGGTACGCGCGGACCGAGTCGGCCGAGGCGGTGAGCTCGGCGTCCTTGCGGGCCTGCCGCAGGGCCTCGGACTCGTCCTCGTCCCAGACGAAGTCACCCGACGCCTTGTCCTTGGCGGTCGGACCCTCCTTGGTCTCCTCGTCGGCCTCCGCGTCATCGACGTCGACGACATCGACCTCGACGTCCTCGAGTTCGGCGGTGTCCGGCTCGACCTCGAGTGCCTCGACCGGTGCGTCGTCGATCGGAGCGGTGTCCGTGAGCGCGGGATCCCCCGCGGCGGCGGTCTTCTTGGCCGCGGTCTTCTTCGCGGCGGTCTTCTTGGCCGGGGCCGACTTCTTCGCCGCCGTCTTCTTGGCGGGCGCGGCCTTCTTCGCTGGTGTCCTGCTCGCCGCGGTCTTCTTGGCGGGGGCCTCGCCCGTGACCTCGGTGTCCGACGGATCGCCGCTCATCGCGGAATCCGAACTGGTGGTCTTCGTGGCTGCCACAAACGCCCCTTCACAACCGGTGAATCGATGGGAAACGGGGATCGATGCCGCATCGTATGCCGACACTCGAGCCGTCCGCCTTGCGGTACCGGGCCCGTCCCCGGCCGGTAGGTGATCCCGGCCTGCGCCATTGTAACGAGGAACCCGCCCGGAGGTCGCATCAGGCGCTGTTGACGAGGGGTCAGTAGCTGCCCGGGGACAGTGTCGACCCCAGATCGACCAGGCCGTCGCGCGCCGCCGAGTACAGCGCCGCCCCGATGATCCCGGCATCGCCACGTCTGATGGCCGCACGAACCGGGGTGCGGTTCTCCAGGAGCGGGAACCACTCCTCGGCGGCCTCGCTGATCCCGCCCCCCAGGACGAATGCGCGGGGCCAGAGCAGGTCCTCGAGGCATCGCAGGACGTTGGACACGTGGGGCGCCCATTCCTCGTAGGTCAGTCCGTCCCGTGCACGTACCGATGCGGAGGCCAGGTGCTCGGCCTCGTCGAAACCCCGGCCGGCGATGTCCTCCACCATGAGGTGTCCGAACTCCGTGTTGGGGACGAGATGGCCGTCCAGCAGCAGTGCCGATCCGATCCCCGTGCCGAAGGTCAGCAGGACCACCAGGCCGTCCACCCCCTCACCGGCGCCGTAGTGCACCTCGGTGACACCCGCCGCGTCGGCGTCGTTGAGCATGACCACCGAGCGTCCGGGGAGGTGCCTGTCGAACAGGGCGACCACGTCGCAGCCGACCCAGGAGCCGTCGATGTTGTGGGCGATCCTCGCGACGCCGTCGTGGATGACGCTGGGGAGAGCCACCCCCACCGGGCCGTCCCATCCGAGTTCGTCGACCATCGCGCGGATGACCCCGGCGACCGCGTCCGGGGTCGCCGGCTGCGGGGTGGGACGTGTCGACCGGGGGCCGAGGAGTTCCCCGGTGCCGAGGTCGACCAGCCCCGCCTTGATCCCTGTGCCGCCGACGTCCACCCCCAGGCCGGTGGAGGAGGCCGGCGCCTGGGTGCTCTCGGTAGGTGTGGGGGTGGGCATCTCGGGCTCCCGGGTGACGGGCCGTGAGGGTCACGGCTGCGGTTGGAGTCCACCGGACCGACGGGGCACGATGGGGGCGACGAGCGCCCGTTCGTCAGCGTATCTGTCCGGTACCACCGTGGGCCGGTCCAATCGGGGACGACGACGAGGTGAGCCGACATGTCGGAGGAGACGGACGGAGGGGTCGCGCGATCAACCCACGCGGACACCGTCGACGAATTGAGGCGGTTCGCGGGTCGGCTCGCGGTCTCGGGCGGTGACGTGGCCCGGCGGATGGTGGAGCAGTTCGGCTCCACCGGGCTCGACGCGCGTGCCAAGAGCTCTGCGACCGACCCGGTGACCGTCATCGACACCACCGTGGAGGAGCACCTCCGTTCGCAGGTGGTCTCCGCCCGGCCCGGCGACCGCGTCCTGGGGGAGGAGGGTGGCGAGGAGGCGACCGCCCCGGGACGGGGGGTCGTGCGGTGGGTGGTGGATCCGGTCGACGGAACCGTCAACCTCCTCTACGGGATCCCCTTCACCGCCGTCTCGGTGGCGGCGGAGGTCGACGGGGTGGTCCTCGCGGGTGCGGTGCACAACATCGTCACCGGCGAGACCTGGACCGCGGGGCTCGGCCGCGGGTCGAGCCTCCGGTCCGCCACGGGCACGCTCACCGAACTGACGGCGTCGGCGTGTGACGACCTGTCGATGGCGCTCGTGGGAACCGGGTTCTCCTACGACTCCGACGTCCGCGCGGAACAGGGGCGGGTGGTCGCGGAGCTCCTCCCGCGGATCCGTGACATCAGACGGTGCGGGTCCGCGGCCCTGGACCTGTGCATGGTGGCCACCGGCCGGATCGACGCCTACTACGAGCGCTGCCTCAAGCCGTGGGATCACGCGGCCGGGGCCCTGATCGCCGCCGAGGCCGGCGCGGTGGTGAGGGTCTCCCACGACGACGAGGTCCCCACTGCCGCCGCCGCACCCGGTGTGGCGGGGGAGTTCCTGTCCGCGATCGAGGCGCTCGGGGGCGCGGTCAGCAGTTGACGGCTCGCGCCGCGTCCAGCTCGGCGGAGATCGGTTGACGTCCCACCTTGAGCTCGTCGAGCGCCCCCACGCTCTCCGCCGAGTCCGACAGTCGCGAGAAGATCGTCCCCAGCACCAGGTCGACGGACTCGTCCGCCCGCCCGTCGGACACCAGCTGCATGCACGGCGCGGCGAGGGACAGTGACCTCGCGCTCGCCTCCCCGGCCTCGC
>NZ_JAALEB010000231.1:0-6532 GCF_014145165.1 Dietzia sp. Cai40
GGGTGTTGATGCGGTTGGAGGCGATCACCGGCACGCCCACGGTCTGCTTGAGCCGGGCGGCCAGGTCCACAAACGCCGCCCGCGGCACCGAGGTGACGATGGTGGGGATGCGGGCCTCGTGCCAGCCGATCCCGGTGTTGAACACGTCGACGCCCGCGGCCTCGAGGCGCTGGGCGAGCTCGGCGGTCTCGTCCCAGGTCTGCCCGTCCGGCACCAGGTCGAGCACGCTGATGCGGTACTGGATCAG
This sequence comes from Dietzia sp. Cai40, assembly GCF_014145165.1. Lineage (NCBI taxonomy): Bacteria > Bacillati > Actinomycetota > Actinomycetes > Mycobacteriales > Dietziaceae > Dietzia > Dietzia sp. Cai40. Next base: position 248 of record NZ_JAALEB010000231.1, read on the forward strand.
GAACTCCGGGCCCACCTCGGCGCGGACCCGGCGGACGATCTCCTCGGGGAACCGCATGCGCTTGCTCGCGGTGCCACCCCACGCATCGGTGCGCTGGTTGGTCCGGGCCGCGAGGAACTGGTTGATCAGGTACCCCTCGGAGCCCATGATCTCGACGCCGTCGTACCCCGCCCGGCGCGCCAGTCGTGCGGCCCGCACCCAGTGGTCGATGGTGCGCTCGACGCCCCGCGAGCTCAGGGCCCGCGCCTTGAACATGCTGATCGGGGACTTGGTGGACGAGGCCGAGCGGACGAACGGTTGATAGCCGTACCGGCCGGCGTGCAGCAGCTGGAGCAGGATGTGCGAGCCCTCGGCGTGGACGGCATCGGTGAGGCCGCGGTGTTTGTCCGCCATCCGCCGGCTGGCCATCATCGACCCGGCAGGGAGCAGCCAGCCCTCCACGTCGGGGGAGAACCCGCCGGTGACCATCATGGCGGTGCCGCCGCGCGCCCGCTCGGCGAAGTAGGCCGTGAGCTCGGGCAGGTGCTTGCTGCGGTCCTCGAGTCCGGTGTGCATCGACCCCATGACCACGCGGTTGCGCAGGGTGAGAGGCCCGACGACGAGGGGACTGGTCAAGTGCGGGTGGCTGGAGCTCATGGGGCCCATTGTGCCCTGGCCGGACACGACCTTACCCGCCGGTAAGGTCGTGTCGCGCGGAACCGTGATCAGTAGCGGAGGATCGCGCCGACCGAGTTGCCGTGCGGGAGGGCCTCGAGCACCACGAGCCGTCCGGAGGTGGCGCAGGTGTGGCCCACGGCGTCGTCGAGATCGCCCGGCTGATCTTCCGGACGACAGGCCGCCCCGGTGAGGATCAGCGTCTCCACCCGGCCCTCGGAGGCCGCGGTGACGATCTCCCTGGGGTCGCTCACCCCGAGCCCGGTCCCGAGGGCTTCCCCGAACCGCTCGGTCGCCGCTGCCGCGTCGGCGCCGAGGACGGGCTGGACGATCGGCCACGCCTTCTCCTGCAACTCCGCGCCGCTGGCGTGGTCCGGGTTCCCTGCCACCACGTCGTCGAGAAGGTGGGGGTAGGACAGCTCCTCCCTGAGCATCGGGTGGTGCTCGGCCACCGCCGCCAGGACGAGCGGTCGGCGGTCGGGCCCCGCGAGCAGCTCGTCGATACCCGCCGCCACCTGACGGAAGAACTTCTGCAGCATCACGCGGTCCACCTCGCCGCCGGCACCGTGCCCGTGGAAGGCGGCGGTGCCCCCGGCAGCGGCCTGGTGCTGGAGCTGGGGCTCGCGCTCGGTGCGACCCTCGGCGTCCTCCATCGACGCCGGCGCGGTGCCGATGTCCCGCTCGTGGACCGAACCCCGGGTGGCCTCGAACAAGCGCACCGAGTTCTGGCTCAGGGCCAGGATGAGGAACTCGCCGTCGCCGACCGCGGACGGGACCAGGGGGCGGACGGCGAACGAGTCGGACACGTGGACCAGTTCCGGCATCTCCGTGCCCAGCCGGAAGGCCCTTGCGATGCCGGGGGCGGCGTAGAGCGCCAGTCCGTGGGCGGTGTGCTGCCAGAAGGGGTCCTCGTTCCCCAGCTCCCGCAGCGGCGCGAGCAGCTCGGCGGCCACTTCGGCCGGTGTGCCCCGGGTGACCAGCTCGGCCTGCGCGCGGTCGAGCAGCGAGCGCAACCTCAGCGGGCCCTGCCGCGTCTCCGGCCCGCCGCGGTGCGTCGGCATGAACACCGACACCGCCGGTCCCGAGGCGGTGCCCAGCGACTCCAGGTCGGCGGCGGTGATCGGATCGATGTTCCGTGTTCGTTGGATCGACGTCATGGCTCCGACCGTAACGCCGATCACAGCTCGACGCGGGCTCTCGAGCCGATCGTTGCAAGTCGGAGATGTGTACGGCCCCGGGCCGCGCGGTCCACTACATACGATGTAACAGATGTGACTTCTGTGACGAAAGATGCATGAGTGAACTCGCGGCACTACAGTGTGAGTCAACGATCCCCGCCGGGTCCGGCTCCGGCCGCCACCCCAGGAAAGGACACCCACGTGCGTCATCCCATCCGTTCCGTCGTCGCAGCCGGGGCCTCCGCCCTCCTGCTCGTCACGGGCGCCGGCACGGCCTCCGCCCAGGGGTCGCTCGAACTCGCCCTGCCCTTCCCGCTGGACATCCCCGGCCTCGCCTCCCTCATGTCGGGCCCGTCCACGCCGGGGACCACCGCGACCACCACCGTCGCCGAGCAGGACGCCCCTCTCGTCGTGGTTCCGCCCGAGGTGGCCCGGAAGGCGTTCGAGGGCAGCGTGGTGGCCGGGGTCAACGAGGCGCGGACCGCGGTGGGCGCCGAGCGGCTGGTCACCGACGCGATCCTCTCCGTCGAGGCCGCGGTCCGCGCGGACCAGCTGGCGGTGGGCGACCCCACGACCGGCGACCTCCCGGTCCCCGACAGCGGCGAGGCCCGGGACCGCACGGTCCTGACCCTGCCCCCGGAGGCCACGCCGCAGAACGTGCTCACCGCGATGCTCACCGACACCGGGATGCGCGAGCGGATGCTCGACAGCGCGTTCACGAAGGTGGGAGTGGGAACGGCCGCGGGCGAGGACGGAGTGATCCACGTCGTACTCGACTTCGAGCGGGGGTAGCACGACCAGGGGTTCTTCCGGTTAACTGTGTGAAAATACGGCTAGATTTCTTTTCCCCCTAGCCCGGCGGGGACTTGCTCTCTACCGTGGCCTCTGCACGCCCTCCCCCTCGGGGTGTGCAGAACTGGAGATCCCTCGTGCGTCGCACTTCCCCTCGTTTCGTCAAGCCCCTCGCCGTCTGCGCTGCCGCCACCATGGCTGTCGCCGGACTCGGCGTCCCCGCGGCCTCTGCGCAGCAGTTCCTCATGCCGGGCTCGTCGTTCGGCGTCGCCGTCGGCGGCGGCGGTACGGTCCCGGCCCTCGATCCCACGAGCGCCGAGTACCGCCAGCAGCTCCACGACGCCACCAACGCCGCGCGCGTGGCCAACGGCCGGGCTCCGCTCCCGTCCAACGACGCGCTCGTCCGGTTGGCCACCGCCTGGAGCCAGGTGCAGGCCGCGGAGAACCGCATGTACCACAACCCCGATCTGCGCGACCAGGTCCCGGCCGGCACCACGCGCTGGTCGGAGAACGTGCTGCAGAACTGGCGCAACGCCACCCCTCAGCAGCTGGTCAACCAGTGGATGGCGTCCACCGGACATAGGCTCAACCTGCTGCGCACCGACCACACCTCGATGGGTATGGGCGTCGCCGTGGCCGGCGACAACAAGCTCTACGCCACCCAGGTGTTCACCCGGAGTTGAGTCGGGTCCGACCGTTCGCGGTCGGCAGCACTCATCCATAGCCACTCATCGATCAGGACGTTCCGCACACGTTTCGCGAGAAGCAGGTGTGCGGAACGTCCTTTTCGATGTGCGGGCCCGGCCGAGGCGCGGCGTCAGCCGACCATCCCCGCCAGCATCGCCCCGAGCCCCTCGTCGAATCGCGAGTCGTAGTCCACGCGCGGCATCGCGGGGTCCACGGCGGCGAGGTTGTGGTGGGTCTGCTCCTCGATCGTCACGCCGAGGACGTAGGCGGTGAGAGCCGTGGTCAGGCCCGCCGCCCGATCGCCGCCCCCGTGCCGCGCACACGTCCGTGCGACCGCGTCGGCCACCGGGTTCACCGCACCGGCGGCCAGCCCCAGTGCCACGATCTCGGCCCCGTCGGGCACCCCCGCGACAGCGATCCGCATCGCCCGGGCCACCCCGCGCAGTTCGTCGGCGGCCGATGCGCCGGCCTCCACCGGGGCCACGTCCGCCAGGACCCGTTCGGCGACGGCGGTGAGCAGCGCCTGCTTTGACGGGAAATGCCAGTACAGAGCACTCGGCTGGACGTTCAGCCGCGTCGCCAGCGTGCGCATCGACATGCCGGGCAACCCCGCTTCGTGCAGGAGTCCGAGCGCGGTGTCGACGACGGCCGACTTGTTGAGAGCCACGACCGGTAACCCTATCGCCCCTCCCGCGGCTCCGACGCGCCTGCAATCTGAACGCTGTACAAGTCGGCGAATTCCCGCTACCTTAACGGCGTTCAATGAACGGCGTTCAGGAGGAACCATGGCCACCACGACCACCCGTTGGCACGAGCTCGCGGACCGCATTCTCGACGGCGGGGCGATCGACGCGACGGAGGCGCTCGCCGTGCTCGACTCGTCCGACGCCGAGCTCATGGAGGTCGTGGCCGCCGCGTCGCGCGTGCGCTTCCACCACTTCGGCAACAAGGTCAAGGTCAACTACCTGGTCAACCTCAAGAGCGGCCTGTGCCCTGAGGACTGCTTCTACTGCTCGCAGCGCCTCAACTCGACCGCCGGCATCCTGCGCTACACGTGGCTGAACACCGAGGAGGCCGTCACCGCGGCCAAGGCCGGCATCGCGGCCGGCGCCTCGCGCGTGTGCCTGGTCGCCAGCGGCACCGGCCCGAGCAATCGCGAGGTCGGCAAGGTCTCCGACATCATCGAGGCCATCAAGTCCGACACCCCGGGCGTCGAGGTGTGCGCCTGCCTGGGCGCGCTGAAGGACGGGCAGGCGGAGAAGCTCTGCTCGAGCGGCGCCGACGCCTACAACCACAACCTCAACACGGCGGAGAGCCACTACGAGGAGATCTGCACGACCCACACCTACGCCGACCGCGAGCACACCGTGAGCCAGGCGCACGGCGCGGGCCTCTCGGCGTGCTCGGGCTTCATCGCCGGCATGGGCGAGACCCGCGAGCAGCTGGTCGAGCTGGCCTTCGACCTGCGCGCCAAGGGCGTCGACTCGATCCCGGTGAACTTCCTGCTGCCCTTCGACGGCACCCCGCTCGAGGGCGTGGACACGCTCAACCCGCGCGACTGCCTGCGGATCCTCGCGATGGTCCGGTTCGTCGCCCCCGACACCGAGATCCGGATGGCCGCCGGCCGGGAACGCCACCTCGGCTACCTTCAGGGCATGGGCCTCTTCGTGGCCAACTCGCTGTTCCTCGGCGACTACCTCACCAGCGAGGGCCAGCCCGGCGGCGAGGACCTGCAGATGATCGCCGACGCCGGCCTCGAGGTCCTGCAGATGGACGGGGCCGGCCAGGTGTCGCACCACCCCGCGAACCCGGGAACGGCTCCCGGTGCTGCGGCCGTGACGGCGCCCGCCGCGCACGAGAAGCAGGAGAAGAAGGTCGCTATCCGCACGCGCGGTGCCGGCACCAGCGAGCCCGCGAACGCCTGACATGTCCGCCCCGCGTCACCTCACCGCCTCCCCCGCCGCGCTCCTGGCCGCGGACGCCGAGCACGTCTGGCACCCGTACGGCGGGTTCCCGGCGTCCACGCAGCCGCTGCCGGTGGCGTCGGCGTCCGGGGTGCGGCTACGTCTGGCGGACGGCTCCGAGCTGATCGACGGCATGAGCTCGTGGTGGGCGGCCATCCACGGCTACCGCCACCCGCACCTCGACGCCGCCGCGCACCGGCAGGTCGAGACGATGAGCCACGTGATGTTCGGCGGCCTCACCCACGCGCCGGCGGTGGAGCTGTCGACCCGGCTCGCGCGGATGGCGCCGGGCGAGCTCAACAAGGTGTTTCTGGCGGACTCGGGATCGGTGTCGGTGGAGGTGGCCGCCAAGATGGCCATCCAGTACCAGCGCTCGCTGGGCCACTCGGGCCGCACCCGGCTGGCCACCTGGCGCGGCGGCTACCACGGCGACACCCTCTCCCCCATGAGCGTGTGCGACCCCGACGGCGGCATGCACTCGATGTGGCGCGGAGTGGTCGCCGAGCAGGTCTTCGCGCCGCAGCCACCTGCCCACTACAACCCGGCCTACGTCGCCGAGCTCGAGCGGGTTCTGCGCGAGCACTCGGACGAGCTGGCCGGGATCATCGTGGAGCCGGTGGTCCAGGGCGCGGGCGGCATGCGCTTCCACCACCCCGACTACCTGCACGATCTGCGGCGGCTGGCAGACGAGACCGGGGCGCTGCTCATCTTTGACGAGATCGCCACCGGCTTCGGCCGCACCGGGGAGCTCTTCGCCGCCGACCACGCCGGGGTCGCGCCTGACATCATGTGCCTGGGCAAGGCGCTGACCGGCGGGTATCTGACGCTCGCCGCGACCCTCACCACCGATCGGGTCGCCGAGGTCATCAGCGCCGGCGAGGCGGGCGGCCTGGCGCACGGGCCGACCTTCATGGGCAACCCCCTTGCGTGCGCCGTGGCGTGCGCGTCGCTGGACCTGGTGGAGTCGGGGGAGTGGCGCGAGCGCGTGCCGCGGATCGAGGCGCGCCTGC
>NZ_JAALEB010000232.1:0-1640 GCF_014145165.1 Dietzia sp. Cai40
CCCGGGCGTCCCGGTCGCGATCCGGCGGGCGGGACCCCCGCAGGCAACCGGTCGACCCGCGCGGTGTCCGGTCCGGTCGGCCGTCGCGGGCCGGGTACGGGTCCACACTCGATCGCCGCTCCCGCCGGGCACCCGGTAGACGGCGCCTCGGGCCGATGCGGATCCTGGGTCTGGTGCTCGTGGTGATCCTGACGCTGGGCGTGGTGAGCGTCCTGTGGGCGGACTCCAAGCTCCAGCGGATCGACGCGCTGCCGGACTACCCCGGCCGGGGCGGCAACACCCCGGGCAGCATCACCCTCCTGGTGGGGACCGACTCCCGCGAGGGACTCACCCCGGAGCAGCAGGCCCAGCTGTCCACCGGGTCGGAGTCCGATGCCGGCGGCAAGCGCACGGACACCATGATGCTGGTCTACACGCCGCGCGACAGCGGCCGGACCATGCTCATCTCGCTCCCGCGGGACCTGCTGGTCGACATCCCGGACTACGGACAGAACAAGCTCAACGCCGCCTACACCTTCGGCGGTCCGGCGCTGCTGACCCGCACGCTCGAGCAGCAGACCGGGATGCGGATCGACCACTACGCGGAGATCGGGTTCGGCGGCTTCTCCGGGATCGTCGACGCGGTCGGTGGTGTGGACATCTGCATCGAGGAGCCGATCAACGACCCGCTCGCGGGACTCGACCTGGCCGCCGGCTGCCAGACCCTGGCGGGGCCGCAGGCCCTCGGCTTCGTCCGCACCCGCTACGGGTTCGCCGAGCAGGACCTCCAGCGGGTCCGCAACCAGCGGCAGTTCCTCGGCGCGCTCATGAGCGAGACCATGTCCCCGGGCAACCTGCTCAACCCGTTCACCGCGGTGTCACTGGTCGACGCGGCCTCGGAGGCCGTCACGGTCGACTCCGGGGACCACATCTGGAACCTCGCGTCGGTGATGTGGAAGCTCAGGGGCGATCCGCTCACCGTGACCGCCCCCTACGACGGCATGGCCTCCGGTTCCGTGGGCTCGTACCTCGTGTGGGGCCCGAGCACCACGGGGTTCTTCGACGCGGTCGCCTCGGGCCGCACCCCGGCCCAGGAGTACCTCGACCCCGGCCCCTGAGCCCGCCCCCCGGCTCACGGGTACCGGCTGGTCATCCCGCGGGCGTGATCGAGACGATCCCCCAGGTGCCGTCGGGGTTCTCCGCCACCCGCACACGCTGCCGGATCACCACCGGCTCCGCATCGGGCGGGGACTCGGTGAGGCTCACCTCGAGGAGCGTGGGCGACAGCTCCCGCGCGTCCACACAGTGGGTGGTGCCCTCGGGCACCCGGTCCACCCCCTCGACGCGCAGCCGGTCCGGCGTCATCCGGCTCGACGGCGAGACCGCCTCGAACGCCTTCTCGGCCGAGCGCTCGACGTAGTAGGCGTGATCGAAGGCCAACACGGTCCCCAACGGCGAGTCCAGCGACCCCGGGCCGTCGCCCACCACGTGGCCGGGTTCGGAGACCGGGGCGCAGTCCGCCGCCTCCTCACCGGTCGGGGAGAGAGCCCCGCGGGTGAGGAGGAATCCGATCACCGCCGAGCCGGCCAGGACCGCCACCCCGGCCGCCGCGAACACCGCGACCCGGCGTGCGCGACCGCCGTGGCCCGGGGACGCGGTGG
>NZ_JAALEB010000233.1:0-2139 GCF_014145165.1 Dietzia sp. Cai40
GAGACGCTGTGGCGTTCCGCCCCTGACGCCCCGTGGTTCGAGGGCGTGGCCTACGGCGTCCCCGCGCTCGAGGGCGGCCGCTGGTGGACCGTGTTCGCCGGCCCGTGGTTCGGGATGACCCCTCTCCAGCACGTGTCGCTCCTCGTGCTGGTGGCGGTGGGGATCGGGGTGGGCGAGTGGCGACTGGGGTCGGCGCGGACGGCCCTGGTCGCGATCGGTGGCCAGCTGATCGGCGTGCTGGGGGCGTTCGGCGTCCTCGTCCCCGGTGACGCGGTGGGCTGGGAGTGGGCCACCGAGTTGTCCGTGGTGCTCGACGTGGGGTGCTCGACCGCGGTGATCGCCGTGCTGGCCGCCACCACGGCCACGCTGGTGTCGCCGTGGCGACTGCGCGCACGGGCCCTGCTCTACGGCTATGTGATCGTGTCGTTCCTGTTCCTCGGGCGCCTGTCCGACCTCACGCACCTCATCGCCTTCGCGGTGTTCCTGCTGGTGGGCGAGTGGTTCTTCTCCCGCACCGAGCGGGGACTGCGGCCCCGCACGCGGCGCGAGACCAGGCTTGTCGTCTCGGCCGGGATGTGGTTCCTCGCCGCGGTGCACGTGGTGGTCTACTTCGTCCCCGCGGAGGGCCCCCTCGGCCCGACCGAGGCCGACGACGTGAACCTGGCCGGCATGCTCCTGTCCGTCCTGGTCGCCGCGGTGACCGCCGAGCTGCTCCGCCGCGGCTACCGGGTGGCGTGGCTCGTCGCCCTCGTGTACGCGCTCCTCACGGCGGTGGCGACGCTCGTCGTCACCGTCCTGGTCGTGACCGCGGATTTCGAGAGCCTCGGCGCCGTCACCGCGGGTACGGGCCTGCTGTGGACGGGCGAGGCCGTCCTGCTCATCGCCGGCCGGGGCGCGTTCGGGGTCCGGATCCGGCGACGGGTCACCGGCTCCTCGGTCCACTCGGACGAGGTGATCGACCGCGTCCGCGCGCTCATCCGCCGGCACGGCGGCAGCACCATGTCGTGGATGATCACGTGGCAGCCGATGAACTACTTCTTCGGGCCCGGAGCACGGGCCGGTGGGGGCCCCGACGGGGAACCGGACGCCGTCGACACGAGCGCGCCGGCCGCCGGCGTGGTGGGTTACCGCCTGCACGTCGGCACCGTCATCGCGCTGGCGGATCCGGTGGCCGCACCCGCCGACCGCGCCCGGCTGCTGACCGAGTTCGTGGACTTCGCCGAGGCGCAGGCCGCGGTGCCGTGCCTGTTCTCGGTGTCGGCCGAGACCGCCGACACCATGCGGGCGCACGGCTGGCGGGCGCTGCAGATCGCCGAGGACACCATCATGGACCTGCCCGATCTGGCGTTCGGCGGCAAGAAGTGGCAGAAGATCCGCAGCGCCATGAACAAGGCGGAGAAGAACGGCACGAGTTTCGTCTCGGGCCTGCTGCGGGAGCAGCCGTCCGCGATCCTGGGGCAGGTCCGCCAGATCTCCGAGCAGTGGGTCGGGGACAAGGAACTGCCCGAGATGGGCTTCACCCTCGGCACGGTCGAGGAGGCTCTCGACGACGACGTCCGCATCGCCCTGGCCGTCGACTCGGGCGGGGTGGTCCAGGCCGCCCTCTCCTGGCTGCCCGTCTACCGCGGCGGAGCCGAGGGCGGCGTGCGAGGCTGGACACTGGACGTGATGCGCAAGCGCAACGGGCCCGGCGCGAACAACATGATCGAGTTCCTCATCGCCCGGTCCGCGCTCGAGTTCAAGGACGAGGGGGCCGATTTCGTCTCGTTGTCCGGTGCCCCGTTGGCGCGGAGTGGCGACGACGACGAGGTGGCCACCCTCGACAGGGGTCTGGACCTGCTCGGTCAGGCGCTCGAGCCGTACTACGGGTTCCGTTCGCTCCACCAGTTCAAAGCCAAGTTCAATCCGCGGATCGAGCCCGTGTACCTGTGCTTCCGCGACGAGGCCGACCTGCCGCGGATCGGGGTGGCGATCGGCCGGGCGTACCTGCCGGGTGCGACGACCCGCCAGCTCGCCGCGCTGGCCCGGTCGGGGAAGTCGGAGACCATCGACGCCTGAGGCCTCCGCCCCCGAGCTGCGGCATCCGCTCCCGAGCTGCGGCATCCGCTCCCGCGCCTGCCCGGCCAGAACGCCGCCGCC
>NZ_JAALEB010000234.1:0-1174 GCF_014145165.1 Dietzia sp. Cai40
CGAGCCGAGGTCCTGCGGGAGGGAGCCCTCGCCGGCCGAGTCGCCGCTGCCCTCGCTTCCGCTGCTCAACGTGCCCAGGCTGTCGGCTCCGAGGCTGTCGGCGGACAGGCTTCCGGTGCCGTCCTGGGCGGAGGCGACGGCGGTCGCCCCGGAGAGGGCGAGGGCGGTGGCGGCTGCGACGGCAGCGGCCCTACGGATCGAGAACGTCATGGGTTCGTCTCCTTATATGGCGCGGCATCCGCGTGGGTTCGCGACGGGACACCCGTGAGGGATGGTCTACAGCTTTCGGGTTCCGGCCGCGACGATCGGGGAGCGTCGTAAACTTTCGCCCTTATCCCCACCATATCCCTGAATTTAAGGGAAGCACAGCTCCCTCTCAGTGAGAACTCAATTAGAATCCGCGTGAAATCCACTCCCGCACAGCCCGGGTCGCGCGGACGTCGTCCTCGTTGTACGCGAGGATGCGCTCCCTGCCGGAATCCCGCTCGACCCCCCTCGAGGCCTGCGCATCCCGGTACCACCCGATCGACTGCTCACCCCCGGCGTCCGGGTCACGCCAGTGGAATCCGGCCACCGGCGCCACCACCTTGAGCCCGAGCCCGGAGGTGGAGACGAACTGGGTGGCCACCGCTTCGTGGACGTCGACCCACTGGGGAGAGGAGATGAACCCCCGCACCTCGGATACCGAGGGGACGCCTCTGACGACGGCCACCGTGCCCTCCGGCCCGAACCTGGTGGCGGTCGAGAGCATCCAGCCGTTCTCCGCGGACCTCGAGTAGCAGTAGGCGCGGAAGGTGCGCCCCTGCCCCTCGGCCCTGTCCCGGATGCCGGTGAGCCAGCGCCAGAACTCGGCGAACGAGCGACCCTCGTCCGGATCCGGCAACCGTGCCCAGGTGGCGAACGGCCGGTAGCCCTCGGCCTCGAGGCGACGCCCGTCCCGCAGGGTGAGCAGGGTCCCCCACAGGTAGGCGCCGTCGTCCAGGTGACTCTCCAGGTCCACGTCCACCTCGACGTCCGCACGCGGGATGGCGGGGCGGGCCACCTTGGGGACGACGACCTCGCCGTCGCGGTGCGCACGGGCCCTCAGCACGGCGTCGGAGAACGGTTCGCCGTTCCAGTCCGGCGGGCGCTCGGGACCGGCCTCGGCGAGCTCCGCCACCGTGCGGACGCCCGC
>NZ_JAALEB010000235.1:0-6163 GCF_014145165.1 Dietzia sp. Cai40
CTGCCCCTGCCCCCGGGCACCGGCTGGGGCCTCACCGCCGAGGCCCTGGCCCATCCGGCGCATCTGCACCCGGCGATGCTGCTCGCCCACCTCGTCGGGGCCGCACTGACCGCCGTGCTGGTGGCCGCTGCGGCCGAGGGGTTGCGCAGGGTCGTGGCACGACTGGTCGTGCTGGTCCGCGCTCTTCTCGCTCCGAGCACCCCGTTCCCGGGCACCCCCGCGGCCGCCCGGGCCTGCGCCCCGGCCACAATTCTGCTGCTGACCGCGCGGACCCTGCGCGGCCCACCGCTTCCGGCCTGATCCACCACACTCCTCCCCCCGTGCGATCGCCCGGGGCCAGGGGTGTGCGAGTCCTTCTCTCATCTCGAACGGCCCCCGGCGGTCGCGCACGCGCGCGCACCGGCGGCACCGGGCCGTGGATCAGGAGTGCCCTCCCCATGACCATCACGACCGACCCCTCCCGCGCAGCCCACCCCCGCAGAGGCGACACCCGTCCTCCGGGCATCGGGGGCCCCGTACGGCAGCTGGCCCTCCGCCTGCACTTCTACGTCGGACTGCTCGTCGGACCGTTCCTGCTCATCGCCGCGGTGTCGGGATTCTTCTACGCGCTGGCACCGACGATCGAGCGGGTGGTCTACGCCGACCAGTTGACCGCCGCTTCGACAGCGCAGAACGTCCCGTTGGCGCAGCAGATCACCACCGCCCGCACCGCGCACCCCGAGCTCCCGGTGTCGAGGATCGTGCCCGGGAGCGAGGGCTCCACGACCCGGGTGCTGTTCTCGGACGGGTCACTGCCGTCGGACTCACACTCGCGCGTGGTCTTTGTTGACCCCTCCGACGGCGCGATCCGCGGTGACACCGTCCAGTACGGCTCCGGTCAGGCGCTGCCCCTGCGCACCTGGCTGTCCGGGCTGCACCGCAGTCTGCACCTCGGCGAGCCGGGCCGCCTGTACTCCGAGCTCGCCGCCAGCTGGCTCGCCCCACTCGCCCTGGCCGGGCTGTACCTGTGGTGGGGCCGCACCCGCCGCGCCGGCACCTCGGGGCGGACGTCGACTGAGTTGAAGTCGACAGTGCTGAGGTCGACAGTGCTGAGGTCGACGGCACTGAAATCGACGCTGTTGAGGTCGACGCCCGGGCTCACGGGTCGGGCGCGCCAACGGTCCCGCCACGCGGTCCTGGGGACCTGGGCGTTGGTGGGCATGCTCGTCCTGTCGGCGACCGGCCTGACCTGGTCGGCCTATGCCGGACAGCGGGTCTCCGACCTCCGGTCCGCCATGGGCTGGACCACGCCGACGCTGTCACCCCAGTCCCCCGAGAGCTCCCGGAGCGGGTCGGCCTCCGACCAGGCCGTGGGAGACCACGACGGTCACGAGGGTCACGGCTCACACGGCGGTGCACACGGGGCCGTCACCGGCTCGGCTAACGGCACCGGCACCGGCACCGGCACGGACGCTGACTCCGCGACCGCCACCGCCTGGACCGCCGACGACGCCGGGGTCGCCCTGGCCGGCGCCCGCACCGCGGGACTGACGGAACCGGTCCAGCTGGTTCCCCCCGCTGGTGACGACGACCTCTGGCGGGTGCAGGAGGTCCGGCGCTCCTGGACCCCCGGCCCCGACGCGGCCAGCATCGACGCCGCGACGGGCGAGGTGGTGCAGTCCCTGCCGTTCTCCGACTACCCCCTCGCCGCCAGACTGACCGACTGGGGGATCCGCCTCCACATGGGGTTCCTGTTCGGTCTGGCCAACCAGCTCCTGCTGGCGGCGGTGGCGGCGGCCCTCGTCGTCGTCATCGTCCGGGGCTACGTCCTGTGGTGGACGCGGCGACCGACCCGCACCGGCGGTCTGGCCCGGCCCCCCGCACGTGGTGCCACGCTCGACCTGCTGCGTCGCCGCCCCGTGGGAACCCTGGTCGGCGTGACCGTGGTCGCGGCGATCGGGTGGGCCGTCCCGCTCCTGGGGATCTCACTGGCGGCCTTCCTCGTCCTGGACGTGATCCTGGGACTCGCGGCACGACGCGCACGCGGCTGACATCCGGGGAGGGCGCTGGGGTTACCCTCACTCCCATGGTGTCCAGGAGCGCGGGCGTCCTCTCCTCGGGCGCGCAGGCGATTCGCGCGTTCACCTACAGCTCCCCGGCCAGATCCGCGCTCGCGGCGTTCGCCTCCGCCATCGCCCTGTTCACCGCACTGCTGATGATGCCGTGGGCCACGTCCTCGGGCAGCTCGCCGGAGCTGCACGACGCCGTCTTCACGGCCACGTCAGCGGTGTCGGTGACGGGTCTGACCACGGTCGACACGGCCGCCCACTGGTCGTCAGCGGGTCAGGTGGTCATCCTGACGGCGATCCAACTGGGTGGCCTGGGCATCGTCACCATCTCGTCGATGCTGGCACTCTCGGTCACCCGGCAGTTCGGGGTCCGCACCCGCCTGCTGGCGCAGACCGGGACATCGGCGGGCGGGTTGGGGGAGGTCGGGTCGCTGATCAAGACGATCGTGGTCTCCTCGGCCGTGGTCGAACTGGTCATCGCCCTGATCCTCACCCCTCGGCTGATCGCCCAGCAGGGCTCGGTGGGCGACGGGATCTGGCATGCCGTCTTCTACGCCGTCTCCGCGTTCAACAACGCCGGCTTCATCCTCCACCCCGACGGCCTGGCGGCGGTGGCCCACGATCCCGTCGTCTTCTGGGCACTGATCTGCGCAGTGTTCCTGGGCAGCCTGGGTTTCCCCGTCCTGTTGGTCCTGTGGAAACACCAGTGGCACCTCGGCAGGTGGAACCTCCACACCCGCCTGACCGTCGAGTTCAGTGTCCTGCTGATGCTCGTCGGGGCTCTGGGATTCGCGGTGGTGGAGTGGAGCAACGTCGCGACCCTCGGCGGGGAGAGCGTCACGGACAAGCTCCAGAACTCCCTGTTCGCCTCGGTGATGATGCGATCCGGGGGTTTCGCGGTGATCGAGCCGGCGGACACCAGGTCGTCGACCATGTTCATCACCGACGCGCTGATGTTCGTCGGCGGTGGTTCGGTGTCGACCGCCGGCGGGGTCAAGGTCACCACCCTCGCCGTCATCTTTCTCGCCTTCCTCGCCGAGGCCCGAGGGCAGGAGGACACCACCGCTCACGGCCGCGCGCTGCCCACGTCCTCTGTCCGGATCGCCGTGTCCGTCGCAGGGATGGGACTGACTCTCGTGTCGGCCTCGGCCCTGACGTTGATGGTCCTCACCGGCGAGGACCTCGGACGCCCGCTCTTCGAGTCCATCTCCGCGTTCGCCACCTGCGGTTTGAGTTCCGGCCTGAGCGCGGAACTCGAGCCCGCGGGGGTGTACGTTCTGTCCGGGCTGATGTTCGCGGGCCGCGTCGGCATCATCACGTTCGCCACCGCGCTCACCATGCGAGCCCAGCGCACCAGATACCGCCTACCCACAGAGAGGCCGATCATTGGCTGACCGCAACCGTCGCCAGTCCCCGGTGCTCATCGTGGGCCTGGGCCGCTTCGGCGTCTCCCTGGCCACCCAGCTCGTCTCCCAGGGGCGTGAGGTGCTCGCGGTGGAACGGGATCACGGACTCGTGCAGAAGTACGCCGACTCCCTGACCCACGTGGTGGAGGCGGACGCCTCCGACATCGAGGCACTCCAACAGCTCGGCGCGCAGGACTTCTCCACCGCCGTGGTGGGCGTGGGGACCTCGATCGAATCGTCCGTCCTGGTGGCCGTCAACCTTGTCGACCTGGGCGTGGAGCACGTGTGGGCCAAGGCGATCAACAAGGCCCACGGAAAGATCCTCACCCGGATCGGGTGCCACCACGTCGTGTTCCCCGAGCACGACGCCGGCGTCCGCGTAGCGCACCTGGTCGCCAACCAGATGATGGACTTCATCAAGTTCGACGACAACTTCGCGATCGCCCGCATGCTCCCCCCGAGGGACGTCGTCGGACGCACCATCGATCAGTGCCGCCCCCGCAGTCGCCACAAGGTCAACATCGTGGGGATCAAGCCTCCCGGCCAGCCGTTCCACTACGCGGAGCCGGAGACCTCGATCGGTGCGGAGGACGTGATCATCGTCTCGGGGCATGTCCGGGACCTCGAGAGGTTCGCCGACCATTCCGACCGGAAGCGATAGCTCCGGCGATCTGCTGCACCAACCACAGTCCGCCGCCCACGAACAGCAGCACCCCGGCCAGCCGGTAGTCCGCATCCGCCCGCCCGGACAACGGGGACACGAGGAAGCCGCAGCTCAGCAGCCCCAGCACCGGAACCACGGTCGGCGCCCGGAAGTGCGCGTGCTCCACCGGCTGCCGGCGCAGGACCAGAACCGCGAGGTTGGTGACCGTGAACACCGCCAACAGCAGCAGTGAGGTGGTCCCGCCGAGGGCGGTGAGGTCGGCCAGGGCGACGAGCCCGGCCGCCAACACGGTGGTGAACAGGATGGCCACCCACGGAGTCCGCCTGCCGGGCAGGACGCGGCCGAGCGCCCGCGGCACCACCTTCTCCTGGGCCATGCCATACACCAGCCGGGACGCCATGAGCATGTTGATCAGTGCCGAATTGGCCACGGCGGCCATGGTGATGAACGCGAAGATCCAGATCGGGAACGCCGGGGCGCCCGTCGCCACCACCGTGAGCAGCGGGGTCTCCCCCTCGCCGAGTTCCTCCGGGCTCACCAGGGCCACCGCGGAGATCGCGACGAGGACGTAGATCAGGCCGGTCACCGCCAGTCCCGCGAACATGACCTTGGGGAAGATCCGCACCGGATCCTTGGTCTCCTCCGCCATGTTGACCGAGTCCTCGAACCCGACCATGGCGAAGAAGGCCAGGGCGGTGGCGGCCGTGACCGACCGGACCGGACTCTCGCCCGAGGCGGTGTCGAACTCCGTGACGCGCGAGAGATCTCCCTGGCCGTGTCCGATCGCCCACGCCCCGATCGCGATCACGATCAGGAGGCCCGTGAGCTCGATGGCCGTGAGCACCACGTTGAGGCGGACCGATTCGGAGACGCCGCGGAGGTTGACGGCCGCGACCGCGGTGATGAACGCCAGGGCGATTCCGATCAGCGGCCAGGTCCGGGACATCAGGTCGAGCCCGACCGCCTCGTTGAGGTTCCCGGCGAAGGCCAGGGCGGCCGAGGACGCCGAGGTCAGACCCGAGGCCATGACGGCGAAGGCCACGAGGAAGGTCAGGATCTGGACCCGGAACGCGCGGTGTGCGTACACGGCGGCGCCGCCGGCCTTCGGGTACTTGGTGACCAGTTCCAGGTAGCTCGTGGCGGTGAGGACCGCGACGGCGAACGCGATGAGGAACGCCAGCCACGCCGCGCCCCCGACCTCCTCGGCGACCTTGCCGGTGAGGGCGTAGATGCCGGTACCGAGGATGTCCCCGACGATGAACAGCAGGAGCAGACCCGGCCCGATCACCCGCTTGAGGGCCGGTGGCCGCAGGGCGCGCGTCGGCGCGGCCAGGCCGGGGTCTCCCGCGTCCCGACCCGGGGCGGACGGGGTATCGGTCATGGACACCTCCCACACACCGGAACGGTCGCCGATCCGGTCAGCATCCCACCGAACGGGCGTGCCGGAAGCGGCTCCGGGTATTGGCGGGAGTCGCCTGTGATCGGGGCAAGAAGAACGCTGGTCTTGGTTCGACTCCGGGACTAGATTCCGGACATGACAGTCACCGACGAGCTGCTCGAGGCCGCCTCGGCCTACCGGTCCGACTTCGACAAGGGCGACCTGCCCATGCCGCCCGGCCGCAAGATCGCCGTGGTGGCGTGCATGGACGCCCGCCTCAACCCGTACGGGCTGCTGGGGCTGTCCGAGGGTGACGCGCACGTGATCCGCAACGCCGGAGGCGTGGTCACCGACGACGTCCTGCGGTCCCTCACGATCAGCCAGCGACTCCTGGGCACCGAGGAGATCGTGCTGATCCACCACACCGACTGCGGCATGCTCACATTCCGCGACGACGACTTCAAAGACCAGATCCAGGCCGACACAGGACTGCGTCCGCGGTGGTCACCAGAGGCGTTTCCAGAAGTGGAAGCGGACGTCCGCCAATCGCTGGCGCGCGTCGAGGCCGACCCGTTCCTCCTGCACGGCACCGCTGTTCGCGGGTTCGTCTACGACGTGGCGACCGGGGATGGCCTGCTGCGGTGATCTCGGACGGTGGACCCTCCTA
>NZ_JAALEB010000236.1:0-3803 GCF_014145165.1 Dietzia sp. Cai40
GGCGGCGCCCCCGTATCCCGGGACGCCGCCGCTCGCCGTGGGGCGCGACCGACCTACCGGCCGGGCAGGAAACGCATCGCGTCCGTCGCGGGGGCGAGCATCTTGTGCCACCGCGTGCGGGGCAGGAACGACGGCCCGCCCATGTGCACGACGCGCTGAGTGGCGATCGTCTGCGCCTCGGTGTACTTGAGCAGTCCCTCGTCGCCGTGGCGTCGGCCCACACCGGAGGCGCCCATGCCGCCCATCGGGCCCGCGACGGAGCCCCAGCCCGCGACGTAGCCCTCGCCGACGTTGACGGTGCCGGTCCGCAGGCGCGCCGCGATCTGCTCGCCCTCGGAGTCGGACCCCGCGAACACCGACGAGTTGAGCCCGTACTCGGTGTCGTTGGCCTCGGCGATCGCCTCCTCGACCGAGTCGACCGGGTAGATCGAGACGACCGGGCCGAAGGTCTCCTCGCCGTAACAGGTCGCGCTGGAGGGCACGTCGGTGAGCAGGGTCGGCTCGTAGAACAGGGGGCCGAGGTCCGGGCGGGGGCGACCGCCGGCCAGGACGCGGGCGCCCTTGGCCACGGCGTCGTCGACGTGTGCGGAGACGGTGTCCAGCTGGTCACGGGAGATGAGGCTGCCCATCTCGGCCTCGAAGTCGTAGCCGGGCCCCACGCTCATGGACTGCACACGCGCGGTGAGCTTCTCGATGAGCTGCGGCGCGACGGAGCGCTCCACGTAGACCCGCTCGACCGAGATGCAGAGCTGGCCGGAGTTGGAGAAGAACGCGCGCGTGGCGACCTCGGCCACCTCGTCGAGGTCGGCACCCTCGGTCACGATCATGGCGTTCTTCCCGCCGAGTTCGGCCGAGAAGCCGATCAGGCGCTCGCCGCACTGGCGGCCCAGCGTGCGGCCGGTGGCGGTGGAGCCGGTGAACATGAGGTAGTCCACGTTCTCCACGATCGCCCCGCCGACGGTGCGGCCCGAACCGGGGACCACCTGGAACAGGTCGCGGGGCAGACCCGCGCGGTACAGCAGGTCCGCTGCGGCCAGGGCGCAGAACGGCGTGATGGAGGCGGGCTTGATCACCACGGCGTTACCCGCGGCCAGGGCCGCCAGTGCGTCCGTGGCGGCGAGGTTGAGCGGGTAGTTCCACGGCGCGATCACACCCACGACGCCCTTGGGGTGGCGTCGGACCACGGCCTTGGTCAGGCCCGGCAGCATGCCCTGGACCCGCTTGGGGGCGAGCAGCCCCGGGGCCGTCTTGGCGTAGTGACGTGCGGTGATGAGGCAGTCCAGGACCTCCTCCTGCGCCGAGGCCCGGCTCTTCCCGGTCTCCGCCTGGACGATGTCCATGAGCTGCTCGCGATCGCGCATGACCAGGGAGGCGAAGCGCTTGAGCACGGCGACGCGGTCCGCGGGCTCGCGGTCGGCCCACGCGATCTGGGCGGCGCGGGCCCGCTCGACGGCCGCCAGCACGTCGTCGGCGGTGCCCACGGGGATCTCGGCGAGCGGCTCGCCGGTGAAGACCTCCTCGATGACGGCTGACTCCCGACTCGAGGGATCGGAACGGAATTCGGGGATCGCGACCAGGTCGCGGAGTCGGTCGTAGACACGGGGCGTGGGTCGGCTCATGCCCCGATGTTACCGACGAGTAAGCCGACGCGGTACCGACTCGCCCTTGACCCTGACGTCGCGTCAGGGCCCAGGGTGGTCGATGTGAGAGATGCTGGAGCGATGACGAGCAGTGACGGGCTCACCGTGGGCGCGGTCGCCGACCTCGTCGGCGTCAGTATCCGGACCCTGCACCACTGGGACCGGATCGGGCTGGCGCCGGCGAGTGGACGGACGTGGTCGGACTACCGCGTGTATGACGACGACGACGTCGCGCGCATCCACCGGATCCTGGTCTACCGCGAGCTGGGCCTCCCGCTGGCGCAGATCGGGGTGCTGCTCGACGACCCCGACGTCGACGAGGGCGCCCACCTGTCCCGGCAGCGCGAGCTGCTCCTCGACCGCATCTCGCACCTGCAGGAGATGGTCTCCGCAGTAGACCGCCTGAAGGAGGCGATCGCCGTGAACACACCACTGACACCCGCGGATCGGGCCGAGATCTTCGGCACCGACTGGAACGAGGACTGGCAGGCCGAGGCGCAGCAGCAGTGGGGCGACACCCCGCAGTGGGAGCAGTCGCGACAGCGCACGAGCACGATGTCCAAGGAGGACTGGCGCCGGGTCAAGGCCGAGACGGATTCGCTCAACGCCGACCTGGCCGCAGCCAAGCGGGCCGGGGTTGACCCCGCCTCACCCCGGGCCGCGGAGCTGGTCGAGCGGCATCGTGCGTCGATCTCGACGTTCTACGACTGCACGCGCTCGATGCAGGTGCTGCTGGCGCGCATGTACCGGCAGGACCCTCGCTTCAGCGAGACGTACGACTCGCTCGAGCCGGGCCTGACCGGGTGGATCGAAGCCGCTGTCGAGGCCGACGCCCGCGCGCACGGTGTGGACCCCGACACCGCCACGTGGGACTGATCCCGGTAGTCCCTCACCGATCCGCTCCCGGGTCGCGCTGCGTGTTCGTCCGGATCGCGACCGGTCACGCGCCCCGGACGGTCCATTCCGGGCGCGCGACTCGGCCGACGAGAGGCCGGTCCTGCGTACCCTGGACGCATGACCAGTCGATGGACCACAGCCGACATCCATGACCAGACGGGCCGGACCTTCGTCATCACCGGCGCCAACGCCGGCCTCGGGCTCGAGTCCACCCGGGCGCTCACCGCGGCGGGAGCCCGGGTTCTGATGGCGTGCCGGGACACCACCCGCGCCGAGGCCGCCCGGGCCGGCCTGGCGCACCCGGATCGGGCGGAGGTCGTCCAGCTGGATCTGGCCGATCTGGACTCGGTCCGCTCCGCCGGTCGGGTGCTGGCCGACCACCGACCCGATGTGCTGATCAACAACGCCGGACTGATGAACATCCCGCAGTCGCGCACGGCCCAGGGCCACGAGATGCAGTTCGGGGTGAACGTGCTCGGCCACTTCGCGCTCACCGAGCAGCTCGTCCCCGTGCTCACCGACCGGGTGGTGTGGCTCGGCTCGATGATGCACAAGAGGGGCACCGTCGATCCGGACGACCTCGACTGGACCCGCCGCAAGTACTCGCCGATGGGGGTCTACGCGGCCACCAAGCTCGCCTGCGTCATGCTGGCCTACGAGCAGCAGCGTCGGTTCGACGCGGCGGGGTCACCGCTGAAGGCCGTGGCCGCCCACCCCGGGTACTCGGCCACCAATCTCCAGTACCGCAGCGGCAGCCGGGTCCAGGACCTGATGATGCGGGTCGCGGAGAAGGTCCCGTTCCTCGTCCAGCCGGCCGAGCGCGGGGCCCTGCCCCAGCTCTACGCCGCCACCGTCGACTCCGTTCCCGGCGGCGCGTACGTGGGTCCCGACGGCTTCGGTGAGCTCAGCGGATACCCGAAGATCGTCGACTCCACCCGCGCCTCGCACGACCGCGCGGTGGCGGCGGCCCTGTGGGATCGGTGCGCGGAGATGACAGCGGCGCGGTGACGACGAGCTGAGCCCCGCCCGCGGCTCAGCCGCCAGGGCACTTTCGCGGCTCAGCAGCCAGGGCACTTTCGCGGCTCAGCCGCCACGGCACTTTCGCGGCTCAGCCGCGGCGCCTGGAGCCCGCCAGCAACAGGGCCCCCAGCAGCAGACTCACCGTGGCCAGACCCGCGATCGCGGTGGTCTCCACGCCGGTGGCGGCCAGGGTCGCGGGGCCCGAGGCCTGAGCGCGGGCACCCGGGACCTCGTCACCCGGAGCCG
>NZ_JAALEB010000237.1:0-8344 GCF_014145165.1 Dietzia sp. Cai40
TGCTCGTCGGTGAACTGGCGAAATCGTGACTTCGTCTGTCCCATACGGCCACGGTCTCGCAGGTCACCGCTCAGCTATGGGAGACACGCCCTAAATGAGGCGCTATTCTCAGAAAACCTTCACCACAGCGGGCGGTAAGCGCACCCAGCATTCGCGGGATCGCCGCGATCCGAAGCATCCGGCACCACCCCGGTCGACCCCCGGGACCGCCCTCCCAGATCGCCCGCGCGGTCCCCGGGTTGGCTCGGCCGGGTCATCCAGGGGTCCACCATGTCGCAGTCGCCCACCTCGTCGTCGTCCCATTCCACGTCTCCCCTTCCCCCCGCCACGTCGATCCCCCGCCGCACGTTCCTCGGCGGCACCGGGCTCCTCCTCGCCGCGGGTGCCGCGGGTGCCGCGTTCGGATCCTCCGCGCTGCCGGGCACCACGCCCGCCGCCGGCGCCGCCATCGGGGAGGGCCGGATCCGCAGGCGCCCCAACATCGTCATCATCATGACCGATCAGGAACGGCGACCGATGTTCTGGCCGGAGGGGTGGGCCGCGCAGAACCTGCCGCAGCGCCAGCGACTGATCGACACCGGACTGTCGTTCAACTTCAACGCCTGCAACTCCACCATGTGCTCGCCCAGCCGCAGCACCATGTTCACCGGCATCTACCCCGCCCAACACGGGGTCTACCGCACCCTCACGTCGGGCGGGAGCCTGTCGGATGCCGAGCCACAGTTGTCCCCGACCACGCCCAACATGGCCGGACTGCTCGCCTCGGCCGGATACGACGTGCACTACCGGGGGAAGTGGCACATGAGCAAGGGCGCCGACGGCCTGGACCCCACGCCCGCCGACGTCGAGGGCTTCGGCTTCCACGGCTGGAGCCCTCCGGAGGCCGGCCAGGACATCAAGCCGGAGAACTTCGGTGGCGGAACCGCGAACAACGACCAGCGCTACGCCGACGAGGCCGTGGAGTTCCTGAACTCGGTGCCGAACGACCCGGATCGGCCGTTCGCGCTGGTCGCCAGCTTCGCTAACCCGCACGACATCCTGGCCTATCCGCAGACCTGGGACCTGGAGATGCCGGACGGCGGGACCAACTACCTCGATGCGGCGCCGGGATGTTTCCAGATGGGCATCGACCTGCCGCCGACGTTCACCGAGGTGCTGGCGCTCAACCACAAGCCCCGCGCCCAGACCCAGATCAACCTGGCCTCCCAGTTGGGGCTCGGACCGCTGGTGGGCGAGGAGAAGGCCCGCAACTACGCCAACCTCTACGCCTACATGCAACAGGTCGTGGACCAGCACATCGGCGCCGTGATCGACGCGGTGGAGCGCAACGACCTACGGCAGGACACGATCATCATCCGGGTCTCCGACCACGGCGAGATGGCGATGTCCCACGGCGGGATGCGCCAGAAGGTGTTCAACGCCTACGAGGAGACGATGCTGGTGCCGCTGGTCATCAGTAACCCCGGATTGTTCCCGACCGGGGTGACGACCGATGCCCTGTCGACTCTCGTGGACCTCATGCCCACCCTCGCGACGATCGCCGAGGTGGCGCCCGGGGTGCGAGCCGGTTTCGACTTCCGCGGGACCGACCTGTCGCCGATCATCTCCGACGCCGTCGAGAACCCGGGGGCCCCGACCCGAGAGGTGCAGGACGTCATCCACTACGTCTTCGACGACGACAACATCGGCCAACCCGACGGGCAGACCTCGGTCACCCAGCCGAACCATCTGCGCACGGTCCGGGACCGCACCCGCAAGTTCACGATGTACTTCGACCCCCAGTGGGTCGAACCCCCGGTGTTCGAGATGTACGACCTGGCGGCGGACCCCCTGGAACTGCGCAACCTCGCGAACCCCTCCGCTCCCCTGCAGTTCCGAGCCGACATGTTCGCCGAGATGCTGCCGGTTCTCCTCGCCCAGATGGCGGAGAAGGGGACCACTCCCGCGGGAATGCCGGTGGACCTGCCGCTGCCGACGGGGCCGATGGGATCGCTGGGGTCGTTGGGGTCCTGAGTGGCGGAGCCACCTTCCGATCTCCGCTGGTCAGCGGCCGACTGTGCTGTCCAGCGCCTGCTGCCAGAAGTCGGCCTCCAGCCTGGTGGCCGTGCGGAACACCTCGGTGAGCTCGTCGAGACGGCGGTCGGTCAGCCCTCCCCCGGACAGCACGTCGAGCTGTGCGATCGCGGCGCGGGACGCGGCGGTGAACTTCGCGCCCGAGTACTCGGCGATCCACTCGCCGTACGGGTGCCCGGCCCGGCCGCGCTCTCCCGTGCCGGGCTCTTCCGTGCTGCCGCGCTCGGCGAGCCGGGGCTGCAGGTGTGCGCCGATCTCGGCGTAACCGATCGTGCACGGCGCCAGTGCCACGTGCAGGTCGAGCAGGTCGCCGACCATGCCGCAGTCGAGTACGTAGCGGGTGTAGGCGACGGTGGCCTGCTTCTCGGCGGCGGCCTCGAGGGTGGCGCGCGGGATTCCCCAGCGTTCGGTCAGCCGCAGATGCAGCTCGGTCTCGGCCAGAATCGCCCCCGTGGCCTGGTGCGCGGCGGTGATGTCGGCCAGCGTGCGGCTCTTGAACGCGGCCAACGCGTTGGCGCGCGCGAACTGCACCAGGAAGTGGAAGTCCTGGATCAGATAGTCGCGGAACACCTCGAGGGGCAACGTCCCGCTCCCGAGCTCCTCGACGAACTCGTGCCGGGTGTAGGCCTCCCACTCGGGGCGGCAGCGATCCTTGAGGGTCTCGAACAGGGTCAACTCAGGTCTCCTGGGGTCGTGGTCGGAAGGCGGCCGATGTCCCCGGAACGGTGCCCGATCCGCATGGCCCGGTCTCCACGACCCTAGTCACCGCTGGTCTCCGCTGAACGCCGTACTCGACTGGGCGGGACGCCCTCCCACCTGGTGAACGTCCGGGTGAAGGTGGCGGTCTCGGAGTACCCGAGCTCGCGTGCCACCTCCGCCACGGGTACACGCAGCGCCAGTAGATCCAGGGCCCGATGATGCCTCACCTCGTCGAGCACCCGCCGGAACGAGGTCCCCTCCGCGGCCAGGCGGCGACGCAGGGTGCGGACATCGACGTGCAGCTCACCGGCCACCTCCGCCATCGACGGCCAACTCCCGCGCTCGTGCTGCAGCCGACTGCGGACCTGCCCCGCCACGCCCACCCGCGCCACCCGGTCGTCGAGCAGGTCGCGGCACTGCCTCTCGAACAGCTTCGCCGTGTTCTCGTCGCCCTGCGGCAGCCGCGCGTCCAGCCGCTCACGGGTGATCACCAGACGGTTCCGCTCGGCGTGTGGCCGGACCTCGTCGGCGGTCAGTCCCCACGCCTCACCGAGGATCACGGCGCTCTCCGGGCCGAGGGTCGTCTCGAGGCCGGCGGTGCCGACGTCGATCTGGGCTCCACGGAGGGCCGCCGCCAACCCCGCCAGGTCGCGTTCCACCACGAAGGCGCGTACATCCGCGGGGATCTCGTCGTCCGCGGCGACCAGGAAGGCCTTCTCCGGGTCGGTCCCGGCGGCGGCATCCTCGTCGAGCGAGAACCGCAGGTGCGTGGGCGAGAGCGCGAGGTACGGGATGGCCCGATCGAGCGCGGCCCGCACGGTGGGTCCCGCGAGCATCATGAAGCCGATGACGCCGGTCCGCCCGAGGGTCGAATGCGCACCGATTCCGGCCCCCAGACCCGGTCGGTCCCCGAGCCGGCCCAGGAGATTGCGGATCACCACGAACTCCTGATGCGCCCAGATCTGCGCGGTCTCGTCGTCGAGATCCAGGGGGTCGAGCCCGGTCCCGGCCAGGCACTCCCCCGTCCTCATCCCGCGTGCGACGCCGCCGTCCACCATGATGCGGATCCCCTCGGTGCCGCGGGGCACCACCCACACGGGGGACGCGGAGTCCGACGGCGAGGTCATCGCCCGACCGTAGCAACGCACACCGCCGGGTGACCGAAAATGCCAAATGTGCGACCGCCGACGCCCTATCCCCGGCCCTCGTCGGTGGCTACCGTCACATCCATGACTCTCGCCAGCGACAACCGCACGGGTACCGAATCGGCAGGACCGACCGGGCTGGCCGAGGCGATCGGGGAGCTCTACGCGCGGGCCAAGGCCGAGGTGGGCAAGGAGGACCTGGACCACATCCGCCACGTCACCGCCTACGGGCAGGCGATCGACGCCCGCCGCCGCGAGCTGTTGCGCGAGGGGGGTCCGCGCGCGATCCGCCGGGCCACCGCGCTGGAGATGATGTACCGGCTCATGCAGTTCTCCGAGCTGGGCCACAACATCGTCCACGGCAGCTACGACCACCTGCCGGACAACGGCGAGTACCACTCGGACCGCTACGACTGGGACTTCAACGTGGACACCGGCCACTGGAAGACGATGCACCACGCGGGCCACCACCCCAACACCAACATCGTCGGCAAGGACCACGACCTCGGCTACAGCGTCTTCCGCGGCAGCGCGGGCCAGGACTGGTACGGCCACCACCTCGGGCAGGTGGCGTTCATCTCCGCGCTCGCCGCCATGGCCCCGGTCGCGGCACCGTTCTTCCTGGCCAACATCGCGCGCAAGGTCGACCGCCACCCGTTCTTCAGCGCCTACACCCTGCGATCGCCGGCCAGGATCGCCCGCCGGGACGCGCGCCGCCGATTCGTGGACGAGCCCTTCCGCTCCGGATGGAAGCCGCTCCCGACCCTGGTGGCCAACTATTTCGGCGGAGTCGCGGGCTACATGTCCGTGCTGTTCCTGGTGCTCATCGAACACCACGCGGGCGAGCTGGAACTGTTCACCGATCCCGGCCCCGACGAGACCCCCGACCAGTACTACGAGCGGCAGATCCGGGCGACCCGCAACTTCCTGCCGAGCCCGCAGTTGGACGAGGCGCTGACCCGCATCCTGGAGGAGGAGGTGCCGTTCGAGAACCGTCCCGACCTGCGGATCTTCTATGGCGGCCTGGACACGCACGTCGAGCACCACCTGTTCCCCGACCTGCCGCCGTCCATGCAGCGCAGGATCGCGCCGGAGGTGCGCGCCATCGCCGCCCGGTACGGGCTGCCGTATCACGAGACCCCGCTGCTGGAGACGGTGCCGCTCATCGCCAAGACGCTCACGGGCCTGTCCGTGCCGTTCGGCGAGCGGGAGTTCGGGCGGCCGGCCGAGTTGCTGCGTGACCCCCTCGCGCTCGGGCGCCGCGTGATCTCGGGCTTCACCTACCGACCCCTGCCCGAGTCCCCGTACCTGGACAAGCCGCGCTTCCACAATGTCCCGGCGAGGGTCCTGTCCGCGACGCCGGTCGCCGGGGGTGACGCGCTCTCCGTGCGCCTGGCCAGGCCGCGTGGGTGGGAGGACGTGGAGTGGGACGCCGGGGCGTACGTGTCGGTACGGGTGGAGGTCGACGACGACGACCACGGCACCGGCACCGGCCGCGTCGAGCTGGTCCGTCAGTACAGCCTCGTCCGCGACAGCACCGACTCGCGGCTCGACGGATCGGACGCCCTGGAGATCTGCGTCAAACGGGTCGCAGGGGGTCGGGTCTCCGCCCGAGTGAACGACACGCTGAAGGCGGGGCGCTACCTCACGCTGGTCGGCGTGCCGCAGTGGTCGGGAGACTTCGCGATGGACTCCCCGGCCACCCCGTCACTGCTCATCGCCGGCGGGGTGGGCATCACGCCGATCATCAGCCTGCTGCGCCGCATCGCCCGCGAAGCCGGGGCCGGGGCCGACGCCACCCCGCTCTATTTCAACCGCGACGAGCGCTCCGTCATCTACGAGGCCGAACTCCGCCGACTGGCCCGCGACTCGGGCATCACGCTCCACCTGTTCACCGACGCCCCGTCCGAGCGCGACGGCCTGACCACCGGACGCTTGGGCCCCGAGCTGCTGCGACGTCTCGTCCCGGACGCCGCCGAGCGCGAGACCTACGTGTGCGCGCCGGCCGCCATGATCGATCTGGCCCGCGGGTGGCTGCGGGACCTCGGGCAACCGGCCGAGCGCTTCCACGCCGAGTCGTTCACCGCCCCCGAACTCGAGCGACCGGCGGACGACGGCAGCCGCTACACCGTGCGCTTCCGTCGCAGCGGGACCTCGGTCGAGATCGACGGGGCCACGACCCTCCTCGAGGCGGCGGGCCGGGCGGGCATCTCCGTCCCGACCGGATGCGAACGCGGACTGTGCAAGGCGTGCGTGACCGGCAAGCTCAGCGGAACCACGCGCGCGGAGGCCCGGGCGGCCGCGGGTGCGACCGACGCCGTCGTGCAGGAGCGGATCACCGTGTGCACGTCCATGGCCAGCTCGGACATCGAGCTGGACCTCTAGCTCCCGCCCCGGCGGGCCCGTCGCGTTCCCCGGTGGATCCATCGCGTTCCCCGGCGGATCCATCGAGAAGGACGTTCGGCGCATTTCTACTCGGCGGATGTGCGCGGAACGCTCTTCCGGATTCTGGCGTCTGGACTCTGGCGTCTGGATTCTGGCGTCTAGGCTCCGGGGCTCACCATTTGCCGCGCGTGTACTGCGGCGGGTACGGCGCATCGCGCCAGTTCACACCGAGCTCGGCGGCCGCGCGCTGGGGCCAGGCGGGCTCGCGCAGTCCGGCGCGGCCCAGGAATACGACGTCCGCGCGCCCGTCGACCAGCACCTGCTCGGCGAACTCCGGGTCGCTGATGAGGCCCACCGCTCCGGCCAGCACCGCGCCGGACGCCCGGACCTCCTCGGCCAACGGCACCTGGTACCCCTGCTCGAGCGGCACCGGCGGGACCGCGGGGGTGTTGGCGGCCGACGAGACGTCCACCAGGTCGACGCCGTGCTCGGCGAGGTGGCCCGCCAGCCAGCGCGAATCCTCCGGGGCCCAGCCGCCGGGCACCCAGTCCGTCGCCGAGATGCGGACGAACAGCGGCTTGCCCGCGGGCCAGACCTGACGGACCGCATCGCAGATCTCCACCAGGAGTCGCGCGCGGTTCTCGCGGGAGCCGCCGTACTCGTCCGTCCGCTCGTTGGACAGGGGTGAGAGGAACTCGTGGACGAGGTAGCCGTGCGCCGCGTGGATCTCGACCACGTCGAACCCGGCCTGATCCGCGCGTCGCGCGGCATCGGCGAAGGCGTCCACCACGCCGC
Source organism: Dietzia sp. Cai40 (assembly GCF_014145165.1). NCBI lineage: Bacteria > Bacillati > Actinomycetota > Actinomycetes > Mycobacteriales > Dietziaceae > Dietzia > Dietzia sp. Cai40. The sequence goes on from NZ_JAALEB010000237.1 coordinate 7,098, forward strand.
GGATCCCCTCGAGGTCAAGCGCGACGGGAGTGGCCATGTCGCCGAACGGGATCGCCGAGGGGGCGACCGTGGTCCACCCGCCCTCCTCTACCGGCAGCGAGCCGGTGGGCTCTCCCGGGAAGGCCCTGTAGGTCGACGCCTTGCGCCCGGCGTGGGCCAGTTGGATCCCGATCGCCGCGCCCTGCGAGTGCACGAAGTCCACGATCGGCGCCCACGCGTCCCGCTGCGCGTCGTTCCACAGCCCGGCGTCGTGGGCGCTGATGCGACCCTCCGGGACCACCGCGGACGCCTCCGCGAGGATCAGTCCGAACCCGCCCTGCGCCCGCGCGCCGAGGTGCACGAGATGCCACGGGGTGGGGACGCCGTCGCGGGCGTCGCACGAGTACTGGCACATCGGTGAGAGCCACGCGCGGTTCCGGATCTCGAGATCGCGGATTCGGATGGGGTCGAAGAGCAGCGGCATGCCACCGATTAAACCCGCGCCGGCCGGGTCAGGGTCGCCGGGGACCACCCCCGGACGGGCGCTCACGCACCCCTTCGCCGCCGACTAGCGTGGGCGCCATGACTGACGCCCAGACCGGACCGGGTTCCTCCTCGGAGCCCACGCTGACCCCACAGCCGCAGCTCACCCACCTCGACGCCGAGGGCCGGGTCCGGATGGTCGACGTGGGCGACAAGGCCGTCACCACCCGCACCGCCACCGCCGAGGGGGTCTTCCGCACCCGGCCGGAGGTGGTGACCATGGTCGCGGGCGACGATCTGGGCAAGGCCGACGTCCTGGCCACCGCCAGATTGGCCGGGATCGGCGCCGCCAAGAAGACCTCCGAGCTGATCCCCCTGTGTCACCAGATCCCCCTGAACTCGGTCAAGGTGCGCTTCGATCTCGACGCGCCGGCCGGCGAGATCCGGGTGTCGGCCACCGCCAGGACGACCGGCCGCACGGGTGTGGAGATGGAGGCGCTCACCGCCGTGTCGGTGGCCGGTCTGACGCTGCACGACATGATCAAGGCCGTCGACCCCCTGGCCACGATGGACGGGGTCAGGCTGGCCACCAAGACCGGCGGCAAGCGGGGCGACTGGACCAGGGAGTCCGACGACGAGTCGGCTCGCGCGGCCACCGGGCGGACCGCGGTGGAGTCGGGCCGGAGCGCCGTCGTCGTCGTCTCCTCCACCGCCGCCGCGCACGGGCGGCGGGAGGACACCACCGGCCCCGCCATCGAGGGGTGGCTCCTCGAGCGCGGTTTCTC
>NZ_JAALEB010000238.1:0-4010 GCF_014145165.1 Dietzia sp. Cai40
CCGCCGCCCGAGGAGCCCGAGCCGGAGGCCGGGGAGCCCGACGGTCCGCCACCACCCCCGGTGAGCGAGGAGGAGATGGTGGACGAGGCCCGCAGTGGGCCGCAGAACATCGATCACCGGACCGGCGAGGACATCGCTCTGCAGTTGCTCAAGGAGCACCTCGGGGCTCGTCCGCTCGAGCGCTGAGCGGCCCGGCCCGCCGCGCGGCGGGGCACGCTGTCCGATGGTGCGGTTACCCTGGGTTCCGACCGACCGGGGCCGCCCCGGCTTAGATGAGGCACCAGCCGAAAGGACCCGCCATGCAGCCCGGACCCGACATGAACGCCCTCCTCGAGCAGGCCCAGCAGATGCAGGCCCAGCTCGCCCAGGCGCAGCAGGAGATCGCCGCGAGCACGGTCGACGGCCAGGCCGGTGGCGGCCTCGTCACCGTCACCATGCGCGGCACCGGTGAGGTCACCGGGGTCACGGTGGACCCTAAGGTCGTGGACCCCGAGGACATCGAGACGCTCCAGGATCTGCTCGTCGGTGCGTTCGGCGACGCCCACACCAAGGTCCAGCAGCTCGCCGAGTCGCGGCTCGGCCCCCTGGCCTCCGGCGGCGGCCTCGGCGACATGATGGGCGGCCTGGGCATGTGAGCCCGGCGGGACCCGGGGATATCCGGGACCCGCCACCCGGCGGCGCATCCGTCGCCGGGAACGACACAGCACAGGAACGGCGATGTACGAGGGACCAGTCCAGAACCTGATCGACGAGTTCGGCAAACTGCCGGGCGTCGGTCCGAAGTCCGCGCAGCGGCTGGCCTTCCACCTCCTGCAGGCGGAGCCGGAGTCGGTGGAGCGGCTGCGTTCCGCGCTGCAGGCGGTGGTCGACGGCGTCACGTACTGCGAGGTCTGCGGCACGGTGTCGGCGGCCGAACGCTGCCGCATCTGCTCCGACCCGCGGCGCGACCCCACGCTCATCTGTGTGGTCGAGGAGCCCAAGGACATCGAGGCCATCGAGCGCACCCGCGAGTTCCGCGGGCTCTACCACGTGCTCGGTGGCGCGCTCGATCCCATCAACGGCATCGGGCCCAACGAGCTGCGCATCGCCGGTCTGATGAGGAGAGTCGGGGAGGAGTTCGAGGGCGAGGAGATCGCGGAGATCATCATCGCGACCGACCCCAACACCACCGGCGAGGCCACCTCCACGTACCTGGCCAGGTTGCTGCGGCCGTTCCCCGAACTCGTGGTGAGCCGTCTGGCCTCAGGCCTGCCCATGGGTGCGGATCTCGAGTTCGCGGACGAGCTGACCCTGGGCAGCGCCCTGTCCGGCCGCCGAATCCTGTCCGGCGGACCCTCCCAGCCCGCGCGGTCGGGAGGCGTCCTCCGTCCCGAGCAGAGTGAGCCCCGGGCTCCCCAACCGTTCCCCGAACCGTCTCCCGAACCGGCGGAACAGCGGATGCCGGGGCCCGACAGCGGCGCGGCGGGCCGGACCGGTCTGTCAGAGGTCGAAGAGCCTCGCGGCGTTCCCGTGCCACACCGCCCGTAGCCAGTCGTCGCCCATCCCGAGTCCCGCCAGGGCGTCGAGTTGGTGCGCGAACGGGTAGGGGATGTTGGGGAAGTCGGTCCCCAGCAGGATCTTGTGCCCCAGATCGGCGAGCCGCCCGCGCTCCGAGGCAGGGAACGGGCTGATCTCCTCGACGAAGTCGGTGAACGCCATGGTCGTGTCCAGGTAGACGCCGCTGTACCGCTCGGCCAGGTCCAGGAACTCCGAGTACTCACCCATGCCCATGTGGGCGATGATCAACGGCAGATCCGGGAACCGCTCGAGCACGTCCGCGACCGGCTCCGGGCCCGTGAAGGGTCCCGCCACGGGACCGCTCCCGCAGTGGATCACCGTGGGCACCTGCGCCTCCGCGAGTCGGCCCCACACCGGGTCCAGCAGCGGATCGCGAGGGTCGTACTCGCCCACCTGGATGTGTGACTTGAACACCCGGGCCCCGGCCTCGATCGCGTCGCGGACGTAGTCACCCGCGGTCGGCTCGGGGAAGAAGGTCGCGGTGTGCAGGCAGTCGGGGTGCCGAGAGGCGAAGTCCGCCGACCACGAGTTGAGCCACGCCCCCATGTCCGCCTTGTGCGGGTACAGCATCGACGAGAACGCCAGTACGCCGTAGGACCTCAGGCGGGCGACCCGCTCGTCCTCGGCCTCCCGGTAGGTGATCGGCCACGTCCGGCCGATCTTGGGGCCGGCGGCGTCGAAGTAGTCCCACACCTTGGCCATCACGCGGTCGGGCATGAAGTGCGTGTGGACGTCGATGATCCCCGGAAGACCCAGCGGCTCCCACAGAGCCCGCACCTGTGCCGCCTCGTGCGCGGGATCGGGAGGGGTCACGGAGCCGGCGAGGGTGGCGGTGCCGTGGTGGATACACATGGATCCGAGCGTAGGCGAGCGCTGACCTCCGGCCGACTGATCGGGTCCGGCCCGGGGGCGTCCACCCCCGGGCGGTCGAGTGCCGACGGGGAAACACTCCTTGACAAAAAAGTTTGTCGGCAGGAGGCTGGGTGCCAACCAACACAGGAGGCCGGGGGCATGCAGGACATCGGCGTGATCGACAGCGCAGAGGTGGCGACCGCCGCCCTGGCCCCGATCCGCACGCGCCTGTTGGCCGAACTCTCCGAGCCGGGGTCGGCCACCACGCTCGCCGCCCGGCTGGGTGTACCGAGGCAGAAGCTCAACTATCACCTGCGGCAGCTCGAGAAGCACGGGCTGGTCGAACTGGTCGAGGAGCGACGGCGGGGGAACGTCCACGAACGGATCCTGAGGGCCTCGTCGTCGTCGTACGTCGTCTCTCCCGGGGTGATGGGACGGACCCAGCCGGTCGTCGGCGCCGACAGCGACCAGGCGTCCCCACGATGGCTGCTCGCGCTGGCCTCACGGATGGTGCGCGAGGTGGGTGAACTGGTCGTCGGGGCGCGCCGGACCGGCAAGCGGGTCGGGACGTTCGGTCTCGACGGCGAGGTGTGCTTCGCCACCCCGGCCGACCGCGCGGCGTTCGCCGACGAACTCACCGACGCGGTGACCAGGCTCGTGTCCAGGTACCACGACGACTCCTCCGATGGGAGCCGCCGACACCGGCTCATCGTGGGGATGCACGCCGTCCCACCCGGGAGCACCGACTCATCCGGGGGCGCCGGGCCATCCGGGCGAACCGACTCATCCGGGCCCACCGATCCATCCGGGCGAACCGACCCATCTGAGAGTGAGGAGAAGGACGATGTCTGACCAGCCCAAGCGGATCGAGAAGTCCATCGAGCTCGACGCCACGCCGGAGGAGGTGTGGGAGGCCGTCGCCACAGGTGAGGGTATGGCGTGTTGGTTCGTGCCGCACCGGTTCGACCCGCCGGAGGGGGGCGTCGGCGCCCGCGTCGTGTCCGACTTCGGGTCCGGCAACATCTCCGAGGCCACGGTCCGGGAGTGGGAGCCCGGGCGGCGGTACTCGTCCTCTGCGGACGGCCAGACGGAGGTCGTGGAGTTCCTCGTCGAGGGCAGGGACGGCGGCGGAGCCGTGCTGCGGCTCATCCACAGCGGAATCACCGGCGAGGACTGGGAGGCCGAGTACCACAGCCACGGCTGGGACGGGTTCCTGGCCAATCTCCGCCGCTACTTCGACCACTTCCGCGGCCTGCCGCCGGCCACCGTGTCGATCATCGCGTTCAGCGACCTCGACAAGGATGGCATCTGGGCGCGGTTCAACGACGCGCTGGGGATCGACCGACAGCCGGCGGTCGGCGACACCGTGCACCTGACACCCGATGGGCTCGACCCGATCGACGGCGTGGTGGAGGTGGCCGAACCGGGGAATCTCGGCATCCGCAGCAACAGCGGCGCCCATTTCTTCAGCGGCGACGGCGCGTGGGGCATGGTCACCGTCGTCCACTACTACTTCGGCGACGAGTTCGACCGCGACGTGCTCACCGCCGGGTGGCAGCGTTGGGCGGACAGCCTCTTCCCGCCGCCGGCCGCCGCCCCGC
>NZ_JAALEB010000239.1:0-2341 GCF_014145165.1 Dietzia sp. Cai40
CGGTCCCCGGCGCCGGCAGCCCCCGACGCGCCGTCGGGCGGGATCCCCCGCGAGGAGCTCGACGCGCTCCGCTCCGGCACCCACCGCGACCCGCACTCGGTCTACGGCGCCCACCCGACCGGGTCCGGTTCGGTCGTGCGGACCATGCAGCCCGGTGCCACCTCGGTGGAGATCGTGCTCGGGACGCGCACGGTGCCCATGGAACCGCTCGGCGACGGCATGTTCGGGGCGGGGTTGCCCGAGCGGGACGTCCCCGACTACCGGTTCCGGGTGACCTACCCGGACGGGCACACGCGGATCGTGGCCGACGGGTACCGCTTCCTGCCCACTCTCGGCGAGATGGATCTCCACCTGATCAACGAGGGTCGGCACGAGCGGCTGTGGACCGTCCTCGGTGCGCACGTCCGCACGTACGACACCCCCGGGGGGCCCCTCACCGGGACGTCCTTCGCCGTCTGGGCCCCGAACGCCCGGGGCATCAGCGTGGTGGGCGACTTCTGCGGGTGGAACCCGATCGCCCTGCCCATGCGTGCGATCGGCGCCTCGGGAGTGTGGGAACTGTTCGTACCTGACGTGATCGACGACGCCGTCTACAAGTACTGCGTCCGCGGCGCCGACGGCCGGACCGTCGACCACGCCGATCCGCTCGCGGTGGCCACCGAGGTGCCCCCCGCCACCGGATCCAGGGTGTTCACGTCCGGCCACGAGTGGAACGACGACGAGTGGGTCGCCGGCCGGGCGACGCGCGACCACTCGCGCTCCCCGATGACGGTCCTCGAGGTCCACGTGGGCTCCTGGAGACCGGGACTCGGCTACCGCGAGTTCGCCCACCAGTTGGCCGACCACGTGACCGAGACCGGCTTCACCCATGTCGAGCTGATGCCCGTCGCCGAGCATCCCTTCGGCGGGTCATGGGGCTACCAGGTGTCCTCCTACTACGCCCCCACCAGTCGTTTCGGCACCCCGGACGACCTGCGCTATGTGGTCGACCACCTGCACTCGCGCGGCATCGGCGTGCTGGTGGACTGGGTGCCCGCGCACTTCCCCAAGGACGAGTGGTCCCTCGGCCGCTTCGACGGGACCCCGCTGTACGAGCACGCGGACCCCCGTCGCGGTGAGCAGCCCGACTGGGGCACCTACGTGTTCGACTTCGGTCGTCACGAGGTCCGCAACTTCCTGGTGGCCAACGCCCTGTACTGGGCGGAGGAGTTCCACGTCGACGGCCTGCGCGTGGACGCCGTCGCCTCGATGCTCTACCTGGACTACTCGCGGAACGAGGGCGAGTGGACCCCCAACCGCTACGGCGGTAGAGAGAACCTCGAGGCCATCTCGTTCCTGCAGGAGGTCAACGCCACCGTGCGCCGGGAGCACCCCGGATTCCTCATGATCGCCGAGGAGTCGACCTCCTGGGGCGGCGTCACCGCGCCCACGGACACCGGCGGTCTCGGGTTCTCCATGAAGTGGAACATGGGGTGGATGAACGACACGCTGCGCTATGTGGGGCTCGACCCCGTCTACCGGGGACACCACCACGGCGAGGTCACCTTCTCCTTGATGTACGCCTGGAGCGAGCGGTTCGTCCTCCCGCTCAGCCACGACGAGGTGGTCCACGGCAAGGGATCGATGTGGCAGCGCATGCCGGGGTCCTCGTGGGACCGCGCGGCCGGGTTGCGTGGACTCTACGCCTACATGTGGGCGCACCCCGGGAAGAAGCTCATCTTCCAGGGGATGGAGTTCGGTCAGGTCGGCGAGTGGAACGACGAACAGGGCGTCACCTGGGAGAACCTCGAGGGCTGGGAGGGCGAGTACCACCGCGGCATCCTCGCCTCGGTCCGGGACATGAACGCACGCTACGCGGAGAACCCCGGGCTGTGGACGCTCGACGACGACCCGTCGGGGTTCTCGTGGATCGACGCCAACGACTCGGAGAACAACGCGCTGTCGTTCCTGCGTACCGATCACGCGGGCAACACGATCGCCTGCGTGGTGAACTTCTCGGGCCGCACCCTGGACGACTACCGGATCGGTCTGCCCGAGGCCGGGTACTGGGAGGAGATCCTCAACACCGACGCCACGGCCTACGAGGGGTCGGGAACCGGCAACCTGGGCGGGGTCAACGCGGAGGAGCGGCACCACCACGGCCGCACCCATTCCGCGGGCATCACCGTCGGCCCCCGCGCCGCGGTGTGGCTGCGGCACACGCCCTGACGTCGGGCGGCACCCGGGCCTCAGTACAACGCGTTGGCGAGGTTCCGACGGGCGGCCAGCACCCGCGGGTCGTCCGTCGGGAGCGCCTCGAGGAGATCGACCAGCCGGGCCCGCAGCGTCGCGCGGTCGTCGC
>NZ_JAALEB010000023.1:0-5706 GCF_014145165.1 Dietzia sp. Cai40
GGGCCGTGCGCGGATCCTGCCGGCCCGCCCCGACGGGGCCGGCGGATGGACTCTCTCCGGCCGGGTCCGCACCGCCCACCTGGCCGACCTCGCAGGCGCTCCCGCGCTCGCCGTGGTCCCGGAGGGAGCCGGGGCCGACGACCCCGTGGAGATCGTCGACTGGATCTGACCGGCCGGCGGTCAGCGCTTGCGGTTGCGGATCTTCTCCGCGAACTCGCGGGCCTTGCGCTGGTTCTCCGGCTTGGACGCCTCACGCTTGACCACCTCGGCGGCCTTGAGCGCGACGCCGGTCCGCAGGGCATTTCTCAGGAAAGCCATAGTGCACCTCTGTTCTCGGGGGAGCGCCAGTGTAGGCACAGTATCAGCCCGCCGCGACCGGGCGGCGCAGGAGGTACACGTCCATCACCCAGCCGTGCTCCGCGCGGAGCCGCTCACGATTGCCCCGCAGCTCGCCGAGGACGTCGCCGACCCTGCCCGCGAGCAGGCACTCTCCCGCATCGCCGAGGTTGCCGCCCCACCAGATGTGCCAGTCGGCCAGGTCCTCCAGCGGCAGGTCCGCGTTGAGCATCACCACCACGTTGTCCGCTCCGCCGGCGACGACCTCCGCCAGACGCCGGCCGGTGGTCACGGTGACCGTCCCGCCGATCTCGTGCAGGACCAGCCGGTGACGCGCCGCCAACACCTGTAGAGCGGAGATGCCGGGGATCACCTCGACGGCGAAGTCGAGCCGGCCACGGGCGAGGATCCGGTCGACGATCCGCAGCGTGGAGTCGTAGAAGGCGGGGTCGCCCCATACGGGCACCGCCACGTCGCCGGGCCGGTCCGCCAGCACCCGCTCCCACGCCAGGGACCGGGCCTCGTGCCAGTCCAGGACCACGCCGCGGTACCCGACGTGGGAGGAGGTCGACCGCGACGAGCGGTCCCGCTCCGGATCGGCGACCCCCACCAGCTCGACGCCCGGCGCGTGGCGGGCGAGTAGCTGCCGACGGAGATCGACCAAGGGGTCTGAGGCCCCCTTCACCGCGGCCACGGCGTAGGCGGACTCCCGCAGGGCCGTGATCGCCTCCACCGTGATCTGGTCCGGCCCCCCGGAGCCGATCCCCACCACCCGCACCCGGCGGCGCGGGGTGCCGCCGGCCTCCCCGGCCGGGAGGCGGGACACCCGGTCAGTCACCGTGGGTGTCCTCGAGGTCGCCCTCGACGTCCAGGTAGACCTGCCGCATCCGGTCCATGATCTCGGCGTCCGGCTCGGCCCACAACCCGCGGTCGGCGGCCTCGGAGAGCCGCTCGATCATCCCGCGCAACGCCCACGGGTTGGACCGCCGCAGGAACTCCTGGTTGGTCTGGTCCAGCACGTACTCCCTGGCCAGCGTGTCGTACATCCAGTCGTGCACGACCCCTGCGGTGGCGTCGAACCCGAAGAGGTAGTCCACCGTCGCGGCCAGCTCGAAGGCCCCCTTGTAGCCGTGCCGCTGCATGGCCGCGATCCACCGGGGGTTGACCACGCGAGCCCGGAACACCCGGACCGTCTCCTCCGCGAGCGACCGGGTGCGGATGGCGTCCGGCGTGGTGGAGTCCCCCACGTAGGCGCGGGGTTCGGCGCCGGTGAGCGCTCGCACGGTCGCGATCATCCCGCCGTGGTACTGGAAGTAGTCGTCCGAGTCGGCGATGTCGTGCTCGCGGGTGTCGATGTTCTTGGCGGCCACCGCGATGCGCCGGTAGTTGGTGCGCATGTCGTCCGCGGCCGGGACGCCGTCCAGGTCGCGGCCGTAGGCGAAGCCGCCCCACCGGGTGTAGACCTCGGCCAGGTCCCGGTCGTCCCGCCAGTTGCCGGCCTCGATGGTCTGCAGGATCCCGGCGCCGTACGACCCCGGCGCGGAGCCGAAGATGCGGGTGGTCGCACGACGGTGGTCCGAGTGCTCGGCCAGGTCCGCGCGAGTGTGGGCGGCGACATAGTTCTGCTCGGCGGGTTCGTCGAGGTCCGCCACCATCCGGACGGCGTCGTCGAGCATGGTGATGACGTGCGGGAAGGCGTCCCGGAAGAAGCCCGAGATGCGGACCGTCACGTCCACGCGCGGGCGACCGAGCTCGGCGGCCGGGACCACCTCGAGACCGTTGACCCGGCGGGAGGCCTCGTCCCACTCCGGGCGGACGCCGAGCAGGGCCAGGACCTCGGCCACGTCGTCGCCCGAGGTCCGCATGGCCGAGGTGCCCCAGATCGACAGTCCCACCGAGCTCGGGTACTCGCCGGTCTCCGCCACGTGGCGGTCCAGCAGGGAGTCGGCCATCGCCTGGCCGGTCTCCCAGGCCAGCCGGGACGGGATCGCCCGAGGGTCCACGGTGTAGAAGTTGCGGCCGGTCGGCAGCACGTTGACCAGGCCGCGCAGGGGCGAACCGGACGGTCCGGCGGGCACGAACCCGCCGTCCAGGGCGTGCATCACCGCATCCAGCTCGTCGACGGTGGCGGCCAGACGCGGCACCACCTCGCGGGCGGCGAACTCCAGGACGCGGCCGACCTCGTCGTCGTCATCCAGACCCGCGGCGGTCAGGACCTGCGGCACCGCCGTGAGGTCCCACCCGCGGGCGTCCATGTCCTCGACCAGCGCCCGGGCCCGGGCCTCCACGCGGTCGACCTCCTGGGTCGGGGCGTCCTCCCCCAGCCCGAGGGCGCGGCGCAAACCGGGAACTGCGCCGAACTCGCCGCCCCACACCTGCGAGGCGCGCAGGATGGCGAGCACCAGGTTTACCCGGGCCTCGCCGTCCGGCGCCTGACCCAGCACGTGGAGTCCGTCGCGGATCTGGACGTCCTTGATCTCGCAGAGCCACCCGTCGACGTGGAGCAGGAAGTCGTCGAACTCCTCGTCCCCGGGCTGCTGCTCCAGGCCCAGGTCCTCGTGCATGTGCGCCGACCGCATGAGGGTCCAGATCTGCGCGCGGATGGCCGGCAGCTTGGCCGGGTCCATGGACGCGATGTTGCCGTACTCGTCCAGCAGCTGCTCGAGGCGGGCGATGTCGCCGTAGGACTCGGCGCGGGCCATCGGCGGCACCAGGTGGTCGACGATCGTGGCGTGGGCGCGGCGCTTGGCCTGGGCGCCCTCCCCGGGGTCGTTGACCAGGAACGGGTAGATCAACGGCATGTCGGCGATCGCCGCGTCGGTCGCACACGCGGCCGACAGCGCGGCGTTCTTGCCCGGCAGCCACTCCAGCGAACCGTGCTTGCCGATGTGGACCAGCGCGTGGGCGCCGAAACCCCGCGCGAGCCACCGATAGGCGGCCAGATAGTGGTGCGAGGGCGCCAGCTCGGGATCGTGATAGATCGCCACCGGGTTCTCACCGAACCCGCGGGGCGGCTGGATCAGCAGGACGACATTGCCGGCCTGGATGGTGGCCAGGACGATCTCGCCGGCGTCGTTGACGAACAGCTGACCGGGCGCCTGCCCCCAGGCCTCGACCATCTCCGAGCGCAGCGACTCGGGCAGGTCCGCCGCCCACGTGAGGTAGTCGTCGGTGGAGATCCGTACGTGACTGTCGGTGAGCTGGGCGTTCGTCAGCCACTCCTCGTCCTGTCCGCCCGCGGCGATCAGGGCGTGGATCAGGGCGTCGCCGGCGGCGGTGTCGTCGGCGTAGGTGCTGTCGGTGCCACTGTCGGCGACGTCGAGGAACCGGGCGATCGGGCTGTCGTCGGGGCCCAGGTCGTAACCCTCGTCGCGCATCCGGCGCAGCAGTCGGATGGTCGAGACGGGGGTGTCCAGGCCGACCGCGTTGCCGATCCGGGAGTGCTTGGTCGGGTAGGCCGAGAGCACCAGGGCGATCCGGCGGTCCGCCGCGGGCACATGACGCAGCCGGGCGTGCGAGACCGCGATCCCCGCGACGCGGGCGCAGCGTTCGGGGTCGGCGACGTAGCGAGGCAGCCCGTCGGCGTCGATCTCCTTGAAGGAGAACGGCGCGGTGATGATCCGGCCGTCGAACTCGGGGATCGCGATCTGGTTGGCCGAGTCCAGCGGGTTGACGCCGTCGTCGGAGGCCGCCCAGTCCTCGCGGCTCCACGTCAGGCACAGTCCCTGCAGGACCGGGATGTCGAGCGTGGCGATCCGTTCGACGTCCCACGTCTCGTCCTCGCCGCCCGCGCTCACCGCGCCCGGCGTGGTCCCGCCGGCGGCCAGGACCGTGACGATCAGCGCGTCGAGCGTCCCGAGTGCGTCGAACAGCTCGTCGGGCGCCGATCGCAGGGACCCGGCGAACACGGGCACGCCGACGGCCTGCCCGGTGGCGTCGATGGCGTCGGCGAGCGAATGGGCGAACCCGGAGTTCCCGCTCACCTCGTGCGCCCGGTAGTAGAGCACTCCCACGCGGGGAACGCGCCGCGACTGGTCCACGCGGGGAACGCCCGGCGACTGGTCAGTTCCGCTCACGTTCTCCCAGGTCCCGTTCCGGGAATCGCGTCGTATGTGACCACTCGCCGGGGAGTCGGGGGAATCGGCGGCACCCGGCCGCGGCGGCATCCCCCACACCGGGACGCTCTCCGGGGGCGCGAACCCGGTCCCGGTGAGCAGCACGGTGTCCGACAGGAAGGCGTGGAGCTGGGCGAGGTTCCGCTCGCCGCCCTCGGCCAGGTAGCGGTGGGCCTCGGCCGCGATGCCGATCGGGACGGTGGAGAGCTCCATCAGGTCGGCGTCCGGGGCCTGCTCGCCTCCCAGGACGACCACCGGCCGCCCCGAGGCCATGACCGCGGCGAACCCGGGCTCCCACGACCGCCGCGACCCGAGGATCCGGACCACCACCAGGTCGGCGCCGTCGAGCAGACCGGGCAGATCCGCCTCGACGTCCAGGCGGGACGGGTTGCCGAGCGTCCAGTCCGCCCCGGAGGCCCGCGCGGAGAGCAGGTCCGTGTCGGAGGTGGACAGCAGGGTGATGCGCGGTGGCTGGCTCGAGTGCCGAGGCGGTGCCGTGTCCTCCGGTGATGCCGTGTTCTCCGGCGATGCCGCGTCATCTGATGGTGCCGAGGCGTCCTCAGGGGACGCCGAACGCCGGTCATGGCGCATGTTCTTCTCCAAACCCTCGTGGAACATGACGCCGTGGCCGGTCTCCTGGCTTTCGCATCGACGCCGCGCGACCGACCTTCCCGGGCCTGGGCCCAGTGGTCTCCGCCCCGCTCTGGGACGGACGAGGGTGCGCGACTTACGCGACTACAGTGGCGAGGGCCGCGCCGGCTTTTCCTCCGGCTTCCCGAGCACCACGGCACCGGCGAGCCTATCCGGCGCCGGACCCCCGCGGATGTCCGGCCGTCGGCTCCCCGCTCCCCGCGAGCCACCTCTGGCTGCCACACTGTGCCCCGTGAGAGCTTCCGGACCGACCCGCCGCACCCGCACCGACCTGTGCCCCGGTGTGCTGCGCCCGTGGCCCGCCGAGGACGGCGCCCTGGTCCGGCTACGAGTACCCGGAGGGCGCGTGTCGCCGGAGTCCCTCGCCGCGCTGCACAGGGTCGCAGCGAGATACGGCGACGACGACGTGCACGTGACGACCCGCGCGAACCTGCAGCTGCGGGCCCTGCCGATGAGCCGGGACGGGCGGCTCGCGGACGACGTCGTGACGGCCCTCGCCGCGACCGGGCTGCTGCCCACCCCGTCGCACGAGCTCGTCCGCAACGTACTCGTCTCCCCGCTCACCGGCCTGGTCGGCGGGAGGGCCGACCTCCGGCCCGTGACC
>NZ_JAALEB010000240.1:0-1438 GCF_014145165.1 Dietzia sp. Cai40
TCGACCTCCGCCATGGCGCGGTGCAGCACGGGCGCCGGCACGGGCAACCGGGCGAACTCGCCCATCGCGGCCACCAGGAGGAGATCCCCGCCGAGCAGTCCCCCCACCATGCCGACGTGCGCGGCGGTCTCCCGGGACAACCCCTGCTCGGCACCCCGCGTCGTGGTCCGACCCTGCAGGTTGGGCCGGCCCCGGCGGTGGTCGTCGCCGTCGGCCACGTCGTCATGGACCAGGAAGGCCTCGTGGAGGAGTTCGAGCGCCTGACAGGCGGCGGCGCGAACCGCCTCGTCGCGACCGCCGGCGTGCGTGTAGACCGCGTCGAACAGTGCCGAGCGCATGCCCTTGCCGGATCGGGTGGTGCGGTCGAGATCGGCCGCCCAGTCGTCGACGGCGGGACCCAGGCCGTCGGGCAGGTCGCGAGAGGTCATCCGCTGGGCGGCGCTTACCGAATCCAGTGTCATGTCCTGTTGTTCGGAGCCGACCCTGTCGTGGATACCCCTCACCTCGAATCTTTTCGATGAGATGCGGCACACCGGCGTCCCGCACCCGGCGCCGCTGATGTCCACGGTGTCACACGGCCACACTATCGCGGCCAGGAAATGCACGAAGACCCCCGCTTGTGGCGGGGGTCTCGCGTGCCAGATGATGGATTCGAACCAACGTAGGCATAAGCCGACGGATTTACAATCCGCTCCCTTTGGCCGCTCGGGCAATCTGGCGTGCACCCTTGAAGGCGCTAGGACACGATACAACGCGTGTGACCCCCGGTGCCAAATCGGGGGCCGGCGGGGTGGCCCGGGCGGATGTCACGGCCGGGTAGCCTGGCCGGGATCGTCCCCCAACCCAGGAGAAGGAGCGCGTCCATGGCCTCGGAGTCCTCGTTCGACATCGTCTCGGAGTTCGACCGCCAGGAGGTGGACAACGCCCTCAACCAGGCCGCCAAGGAGCTGGGCACCCGCTACGACTTCCGCGGTACCGACGCCGGTATCGAGTGGAAGGGTGACGACGCGGTGGAGATCGTCGCGGCCTCCGAGGACCGTGTGCTGGCGGCCAAGGACGTGTTCATCGAGAAGCTGGTCCGCCGGGGCCTGAGCATGAAGGCGCTGGAGGTGGGCGACCCGATGCCGTCCGGTAAGGGCTTCCGCCTGGTCGGCTCCCTCAAGCAGGGCATCGACAAGGAGAACGCCAAGAAGATCACCAAGCTCCTGCGCGACGAGGGCCCCAAGGGCGTCAAGGCGCAGATCCAGGGCGAGGAGATCCGGGTGTCGTCCAAGAAGCGCGACGACCTGCAGGAGTGCATGCAGCTGCTCAAGAAGGCCGATCTCGAGGTCGCGCTGCAGTTCACCAACTACCGGTAGTCCGACGACCGTGCCCTTCCCAGGGGGACGCAGGAGGAGCCGGCGGCGTGCCGCCGGCGCGGGCGGCGTGCGGGTGCTCG
>NZ_JAALEB010000241.1:0-7028 GCF_014145165.1 Dietzia sp. Cai40
CGGGCCGGGTGCCGACCCCGCGATCGTGGGCGCGCTGACGGGGGCGACCTGCTCGACCGTGTTCGTCGGCACCGACGGCATGCCCGTCGCCCTGTGCACCTCGTACGTGGGGCTCCATCCGCCGACCCCGCTCGCGCCGACGGTCAAGCTCTTCCATCCCGACACCGCGGCGGTGCTCGCGGAGGTGCAGCTGGCCAAGGGTGCGCTGCTGGGCGGGGTGTACGGCTACCTCGACGAGCGTGACCGGGTGGTGGTGGCCGACGGCAACCGGCGGCTCCTCGCCGTGGGGCATCACCGCGACCCGGACGGCACCTGGAGGATGTCGGTCGACGTCCTGGCGGACCTGTCCGCGGGCGTCCCCGCCGGCGACGCGGTCACCGGGCTGATCCCGGCGTTCGACGGGCGGGTCTGGTTCGCGACCTCCGGCGGGGTGGTGGGAACCGTTCGGCCGGGCGACGACGACACCGTGCGCACCCTCGCGCTGCCCGCAGGGGAGAGGATCACCAACGGGCTGACCGTTCGGCCCGGTGGCGCGTCGGTGATCACCACCCGGGCGCTCTACGAGATCGACCTCGAGCCGGACGGGACCCCGGTGGTGCGCTGGCGGCACGGC
This sequence comes from Dietzia sp. Cai40, assembly GCF_014145165.1. Lineage (NCBI taxonomy): Bacteria > Bacillati > Actinomycetota > Actinomycetes > Mycobacteriales > Dietziaceae > Dietzia > Dietzia sp. Cai40. The sequence continues at coordinate 614 of NZ_JAALEB010000241.1, forward strand.
TACGAGGTGGGTCCGGCGCGCAAGCCCGGCCTGCTGGCGCACGGTTCGGGGACCACGCCCACGTACTTCGGCCCGGGCGACTCGCTGGTGGCGATCACCGACGACGCCGAGCACCCCGATCTGATCGTCCTGCGCCGAGCCGACGGTTCGCAGGTGTGCCGGATGCCGGCATTCGCGACCTCGCTCACTCCGGACTCCGCCGCACCGGACGGCGTGCTGATCGAGGGGCCCGCGGCCACGGAGAACTCGATCATCGCGGTCTCCGGCGCGCTGGTGCTGGTCAACACCTACGGGTACGAGTACCCGCCGTTCGCCGTCGACGGCCCGGCCGTGCCCGCCTCCGCGCCGTACACCGGAGGGATGACGCGCATCGACGTGCGGGCCGACGGGGCCGGGGGCGCGGACGGCACCTGCTCCCGGGCGTGGACCTCGCTGTCGCGGACGGCGTCTCTGCCCAAGCTCACGACCGGTGACGGACAGATCCACGCGCTGACGTACGGGCCGTCGGGGGTGCAGCGAGGGCTTGGCCCGGAGCTCGGACCACTGCTCGATCAGGGCCTGGCACAGAAGTTCGGCCCGGTGGACGTGACCTCGACGGATGTGGAGACCGGCCGGGAGGTGGCACGCAGCTTCGTGGGCGTGGCACCGCTGGACGAGCCGATGGAACTCACCGGCACCGTCGTCTCCCGCGGCGATGCCCCGGGCGTGATGTGGCAACCCACGCTCACGCGCATGCTCCGGATCGGCCCCGCGTAGCGACAGGCCCTCAGCAGCCCGGACCCGGCCTCCCACCTGCATCGATAAGAGCGTTCCGCACACCTGCCTCTCGGCCGATGCGTGCGGAACGCTCTTCGGGATGGGGTGGGGCTCAGTCGGTGGGGCGGACGACGGCGACAGCGCACGGTGCCGTCTGGAGCAGCCGCCGACTGACCGATCCGAGCAAGAGTCCGGCGAACCCGCCGTGTCCGCGCGATCCTGTCACCAGGAGCGCGGCACCCGCGGCCTCGGTGGCGATGGTGGTGGCGGGTTCGCCCACCACGAGGACCAGGTCGACGGTCACGCCCGGGTGGCGGGCCTCGTGCGGGGCGAGAGCGTCGGTGACCGCCTTCTCGTCCTCGGCCAACACGCTCTCGGCGAGCTGGTCCAGGTCGAACAGCGAGGCACCCGGGAGCCGGGGTACCTCGACGGAGTGGACCACCCGCAGGGTGGTGCCCCGCCTCTCGGCCTCGGCGAAGGCGAACGCCGCGGCGGGGTCCCCGGCCTCGGATCCGTCGGCGGCCAGCACCACCGGGCCGCTGGCGGGGCCCTCCGGTGTGCGCGGGGTGATCACGAGGACGGGGCATCTCGCGTGTTCGACCACCCCGGCGGAAGTGGACCCCATGGCGAAGTCCTCGCGGGCGGTGAGTCCGCGGCTGCCCACGACGATCGCCGAGGCGTATCCGGTGGTCTCGACGAGCGCGCCGACGGGGCTGTCGGCGACCACGCGGTAGGTCGCCGGGACCTGTCCGACGAGGTCGGTGAGCTGGTCCCGCATGGCTCCCTCGACGTTGGCGCGGGCGGTCTCGTCGAAGGCCACCACGCGTCCGACGGCGCGGTCGGCCGAGATCACCTCGAGCCCCGCGTCGTGGTCGCGTGCCCAGTTCGCGGCCCAGGCCACGGCCCGGCGGGCGTCCCGCGAACCGTCGTAGCCGCATACGACCGGTCCGGTGGCGGTTTCCGTCATGGCGTCCTCCTGCGGGTTCGGCGTCGCGGATCAGCCTAGTCGGCGGGTACGACGGCGTCTGGGGGGGCAGCTGCGACGGGGCCGACATCGTTACCAAAGCGGAACCAGTCCTTTTCTGGACCAGTTCCAGAAAGTCGGCTAGGGTGAGGCCCATGACGACGCAGATGGAGGATCCGGGAGCGCTGCTCCGGACAGCCGGGTTGAGGGTCACCTCTCCCCGGTTGGCGGTCCTCGCCGTCGTCGACAGTCGTCCCCACATCGCGGCGGAGGACGTCGCGGTACTGGTCCGGGAGCGGCTGGGCGCGGTGTCCACGCAGACCGTCTACGACGCGCTGCGTGTGTGCACCGACGTCGGACTCATGCGGCGCATCGAACCGGCCGGCTCGCCGGCCCGGTACGAACGCCGCACGGGGGACAACCACCACCACCTCGTGTGCCGGCAGTGCGGCCGGATCGAGGATGTCGAATGCGCGGTAGGGCATGCGCCCTGCCTACAGGCGGACCACGATCACGGCTTCCAGATCGACGAGGCCGAGGTCAACTACTGGGGCACATGTCCCGAATGTCAGGCGGGCCGTGCCCGGCTCGGTTAAGACTGAGACCCAGACCACATCGCCCATCACCCCACCACAACGAGGAGCACCAGACGTGACCACGCATCCCGCCGACCGAGGCGTACGCGACTTCCAGCCCAAGTCCGCCACCACCACCGACAGTGGCCAGCCGGTACCGAGCGACGAGTTCAGCGCCCGGTTGGGCGAGCTGGGTCCGCAGCCGATCCACGACTTCTACCTCATCGAGAAGCTCGCCCACTTCAACCGCGAGAACGTCCCGGAGCGTCTGCCCCACGCCAAGGGCTCGGGCGCCTTCGGCGAGTTCGTCACCACCGAGGACGTCTCGGACATCACCTGCGCAGGCCTGTTCCAGCAGGGCGTCACGACCCCCATGCTCGCCCGCTTCTCCACCGTCGCCGGCGAGAAGGGCAGCCCCGACACCTGGCGTGACCCGCGCGGCTTCGCGCTGAAGTTCTACACCGACGAGGGCAACTACGACATGGTCGGCAACAACACGCCGGTCTTCTTCGTCCGCGACGCCCTCAAGTTCCCGGACTTCATCCACTCGCAGCGCCGCAAGAACGCCTCCGGCCTGCGCAACCACGCCATGCAGTGGGACTTCTGGACCCTGAGCCCCGAGTCGACCCACCAGGTCACCTGGCTCATGGGCGACCGCGGCATCCCGGCCACCTGGCGCAACATGGACGGGTTCGGCTCGCACACCTACCAGTTCATCAACGCCGAGGGTGTGCGCCACTGGGTCAAGTTCCACTTCAAGACCAACCAGGGCATCGACTTCCTCACCCAGGACGAGGCCGACAAGCTCGCCGGTGAGAACGCCGACTACCACCGTCAGGACCTCTACGAGTCCATCGCCAAGGGCGAGTTCCCGTCGTGGGACCTGCACGTCCAGGTGATGCCCTTCGACGAGGCGGAGACCTACCGCTTCAACCCGTTCGACCTCACCAAGGTCTGGTCGCAGAAGGACTACCCGCTGCGCAAGGTCGGCACCATGACGCTGAACCGGAACCCGCAGAACCACCACGCCCAGATCGAGCAGGCGGCGTTCGCGCCGACCAACATCGTCAAGGGCATCGGCTTCTCGCCCGACAAGATGCTCCTCGGCCGTGTCTTCGCGTACCCGGACATCCAGCGCTACCGCATCGGCGCCAACTACCAGCAGGTGCCGGTCAACCGACCGCTCTCGCCGGTGAACTCCTACTCCAAGGAGGGCGCCATGCAGTACGAGTTCCCGCACCCGGCGCAGGCCGAGTACGCCCCCAACACCCTCGACGGCCCGGTCGCGGACCCGGCCAAGGCGTTCGACTTCGGTGACTGGGACACCAAGGGCTCGGAGATCTACCGCGGGGACGTCTCGCCGCACTCCGACGACACCGACCAGGCGCAGGCCACGACGCTCTACCGGGAGGTCCTCGACGACGCGGCCCGCGAGCGTCTGGCGTCCAACATCGCCGGTCACGTGAGCAAGATCGACCCCTCGGAGACCGAGCTCCTCGAGCGCGTGTACGCCTACTGGGCGGCCGTCGACCAGGGGCTGTGCGAGGCCGTCAAGGCCGGCGTCGAGTCCGGTCCGCGCGGCAACCACCGTCGCCAGGAGTGACCACTCCGTAGCCGAGCATGTTTCGGTCGAGCACGCGTCGGCCGAACTCGACTGAGACGAAGGGCCCGATCCCGCGACCAGCGGGGTCGGGCCCTCCTCGTGCGCCGGCTTCCGGGGCCCCGTCAGCCGCCGCGGACCACGGTCAGGGCCCAGTCAGCCGCCGCGGACCACGGTCAGGGCGTCGTGGTCGGCGATCGCCCGACAGGCCCGCCGCATGAGCAGGGCGAACATCTCGTCACCGCGCGGGGTCCGGGTGCCGTACATCCAGCCGAAGATCCCGAGCACCGGGGTCTGGAGCAGCCCGTAGACGTAGTCGTCCCAGCAGGTCTCGAGGGAGTACCCGGTCACCCCGTGCCCGACGAGCGCGCGGTGGTAGTCGGCCACGATCCCGCGTTCGGCGGCCCGGCGGTCGGCGACGTCCAGGCTTGAGCCGAGAAAGCCGCCGAGGTCGCGCCCGGGCAGCCCCACGGTGAGGGTCTGCCAGTCGCAGGCCAGGGACGGCCGGTCCCCGGAGGGATCGATCAGCATGTTGTCGGCGCGGTAGTCGGCGTGCAGCAGGGCGTAGCGATCGGGCCGCCCGTTGGCCCAGTCGGCGATCAGCGGCGCGATCTCGGACAGAATCCGTTGCTCGTCGTCGTCGAGCCGGTCCCCCAACTCGGAGAGGAAGGCCTCCAATGCCGGCCCGCCGAGCTCCCGGAGGGTGACGTTGTCCTCGGCAGAGGGGCAGGAGAGGCCGTCGATGCCGCGGAGCGCCGGATCGCACCAGCGCGGGCCGTGCAACCCGGCCAGGTTGACCGCGCAGTCGCGGGCGTCCTCGACGGTCAGCCCGGTGAGCTGGTCACCCTGCACCAGCGGCGCCACGTCGTCGAGCACGAGCGTGAACTCACCCTCCCGCTCCCCGAGGGCGGCGAACCGCGCCCGTGGCACCCGCACGGCCACGGTCGGCGCCAGATCGCGGTAGAACAGCACCTCACTCCGGTAGACGCCGTGCAGCAGCGGCCGCATGCCCTCGTCGGGGTTCGGGAGCTTGACGAACAACGTCGGCGGGAGCCCGTCACCGTCCACGTGGGCCACCACGCAGCAGCCGATCTGGCCGGTCCCCACTGCCTCGGTCCGCGCCGACCGGACCTCGGTGCCGAGCGCCCGGGTGAGCCACCCCGCCGTCACCTCCTCCGGCGTGCAGACCACGGAGGCGCTCGAGTCGACGCTGGTCATGTCTGGGGGTCCTTCCGCAGGTGGAGACGTCCGGGGTTGGGTGGGAGATGGTCGAACCGACGGGGGTCCCGCCGGCGACGCCAGGCGGCCAGGACCGGGGCGAGCTCGTCGGGGGTCGCGCCGTGCAGGACGACGGAGTCCGCGCCGAGCGCGAGTTGGCCCTCGATGCGGTCGGCGCAGTGCTCGGCGCTGCCGACCGCGGCGCAGGCGAGCCACTCGTCCGGAAGCACGTCGCGGGCGTGACGCAGGATGTCGAGGTCGTCGGTCGCGTCGAGCGCACCGGAGTGGGCGGACAGGCGCTCGTCGGCGCGGAACCGCTCCAGGCCCGCCGGGTCCCAGCCGTTCACCCGGACCAGCACATCGCCGTACCCGGTGAGGTAGGTGGCCAGGCGGCCGACGAGTTTGCGCAGCCGCGCGGTCTCGTCGAGCGAGTCCTCGATGGTGGCCATCACCGACCAGATCCGCACCTGCGCCGGGTCGCGGCCGGCCCGTTCGGCGGCCTCGCGGACCAGCCGGACGGATCTGGCGACGGCGGTGTCGGACATGAAGGTGTGCAGGACCACGCCGTCGGCGATCCGTCCGGCGAGCCGGAGCGAGTTGTCGCCCATGGCCATGAGCAGCACCGGGATGTCCTCGTCGAACGAGGGGTCCTGCACGAGATAGGGATAGCTCCCCGCCGGGCCGTCGTGCCCCGCCACCGACCCGCCCCGCCACAGGGTGCGGTAGATCCCCACCGCGTCCTCGAGCTGCGCGGAGGTGACGTGGGGCAGGCCCATGATGTCGAACAGCAGCGGGATGCCGCGGCCCAGCCCGAACGCGTACCGGCCGCCGGACATCCGGTGCAGGGTTGTGGCCATGGTGGCCGTGACCAGTGGGTGACGGGTGTTGTGGTTTGTCGCGGCGGTCCCCACGCCGATCCGGCTGGTCGCCGCGACCGCGGCCCCCGCCATGACCGCCGCGTCCTTGAGGGCGAACCGCTCGGACAGCAGGATCGACCCGAGCCCCAACTCCTCCGCGCGGGCGGCCTCTGTGATGAGGTCGGCCGGCGACGCGCTGTGCCCGGCGAGTCCGTAGCAGGCGAGCTCGGGCATGAGGTGGTCAGCTGCAGCGTGGGGCATGGGCGCCTTCCGGCGGTGGATGGTCACGCAGATATTGAGTGACAGGTGTCACATTAACCCGCCTGCGGAGTCCACCACCGGGTGTTGCCGCAGACGCCGTCGGCCCGGTGTGGGTATTGCTGGGTCCTTGGGCCGCGCCGGGCCGCGCCGGGCTGCTGCGCCGGGCTGCTGCGCCGGGCTGCCG
>NZ_JAALEB010000242.1:0-5559 GCF_014145165.1 Dietzia sp. Cai40
CGCCCTCGGCCTGTGGGCCTTCGGTGGGGACGCGGGTCTGGACGGGCGCCCGTACCGCGAGGTAGCCCCGCTCACCCGCCTCGACGCCCCCACCCCCGAGGGGAGCCACCGCGATTCGCTTGCCGGCGCCCTGGCGTCGCTCCCCGGGCTGGTCGGCGGGGGGACGGATCTCCACCGGACCGTGCTCGACGCCTACGCGGCGGTCCGGTCGGGCTACGACCCCGACATGATCAACTCGATCATCGTGATCTCCGACGGGGCCGACGACACGGTGTCGGAGCTGACCCGGGACGACTTCCTCCTCGCACTCCGGGGCATGGTCGACCCGTCCGAGCCGGTGATCGTGGTGACCGTCGGCCTGCTCGACGACGCCGACCCGGAGACCCTGGCCGAGATCGCCCGGGTGACCGGGGGGAGCAGTCATGTCGCGCAGACGACCGACGAGATCGTCCGGGTGTTCGCCGACGCCGTCGGTCGACGGGGCGGTGCCTGACCCCGACGCCGGCGCCGACCCCCCCCGGATGAGGTGGCTCCGCCCCCCGATAGGGGTGGTGTCACCACCGCGTTTGCCTCCGTCGGCCCCCCGGGGCGGATTGGCCTCGGCAAACCCTTGTGTCCCGTGTCACACTTCTCCAGTCCTAGTCTGTGAGGCGCATCACTACAGAGGTGTGGCTCGAGAGAACTGAAACGGAGGACCTCCGTGTCCCAACCAGCTGATCCCCCGGTGGGAGGATCGTCACGACGTAGCCCGGAAGCGGCTGACTTCGAGGCGATGCACTCCAGCCCGGAATTCCAGGAGTTGCGCAGCAAGTTCAGGGCCTTCGTCTTCCCCATGACGATCGCCTTCCTCGTCTGGTACTTCCTGTACGTGCTACTGGCGGTCTACGCGACCGACTTCATGGCGACCAGGGTCTTCGGGAACATCACCTGGGGGCTGATCATCGGTCTGGCGCAGTTCGTCACCACGTTCCTCATCACGTTCCTGTACATCCGGTTCGCCAACCGGGTGATCGACCCCCGCGCGGAAGCGATCCGCCACGAGCTGGAAGGTGAGGTGGCCTGATGGGCGACTGGCTGATCAACATCCGTGAGCTCACCCCGGGGGAGCAGGTCGGCTCCACTCTGCTCAACATGGTCGTGTTCGGCATCTTCATCGTCGTCACCATGACGCTGGTGCTGCGGGCGTCCAAGTCGACCAAGTCGACCAAGGACTTCTACACCGGTGGCTCCACCTTCACGGGGCCGCAGAACGGGTTCGCGATCGCCGGCGACTACCTCTCGGCGGCCTCGTTCCTGGGCATCGCCGGTGCCATCGCCATCAACGGTTACGACGGCTTCCTCTACTCCATCGGCTTCCTGGTGGCGTGGCTGGTGGCGCTGATGCTCGTCGCCGAGCTGATGCGGAACACCGGTCGGTTCACCATGGCCGACGTGCTGAGCTTCCGTCTCAACCAGCGGCCCGTCCGCATGGCCGCCGCCCTGGCGACTCTCGCGGTCTGCCTGTTCTACCTCATCGCCCAGATGGCGGGCGCCGGCGGTCTGGTCGCCCTGCTGCTCAACATCAACGATTCCACCGGCCAGGCGATCGTCGTCGCGGCCGTCGGGATCCTGATGATCGTCTACGTGCTGGTCGGTGGCATGAAGGGCACCACGTACGTGCAGATGGTCAAGGCCGTGCTGCTCGTGGGTGGCGTGCTGATCATGTGCCTGTTCGTCCTGGTGGCGGCGCGGGGCAACTTCTCGGCACTCCTCGGCGAGGCCGTCGCCAACTCGGGTAAGGACCTCCTCAGCCCGGGTCTGCAGTACGGCGCCACCGAGACCAGCAAGCTCGACTTCATCTCCCTGTCGATCGCCCTGGTCTTCGGCACCGCCGGCCTGCCCCACGTGCTGATGCGCTTCTACACGGTCCCCACCGCCAAGGAGGCCCGTCGCTCGGTCACCTGGGCGATCGCGCTCATCGGGTCCTTCTACCTGTTCACCCTGGTCCTCGGCTTCGGTGCCGCGGCAATGGTGGGATCGGACGTCATCGAGGCGGCGCCGGGTGGCGTGAACTCGGCGGCCCCGCTGTTGGCCTTCGCGCTCGGAGGGGAGATATTCCTCGGCATCATCTCTGCGGTCGCCTTCGCGACGATCCTCGCGGTGGTCGCGGGATTGGCGATCACCGCCTCGGCGTCGTTCGCCCACGACATCTACAACGGTGTGATCAAGCACGGCAAGGCCACGGAGAAGGCCCAGCTGCGCGTGTCCCGGATCACCGTCGTGGTGATCGGTGTCGCGTCCATCATCATGGGCATCGGCGCCATGGGGCAGAACATCGCGTTCCTCGTCGCCCTCGCCTTCGCCATCGCGGCGTCGGCGAACCTGCCGACCATCCTCTACTCGCTGTTCTGGAAGCGCTTCAACACCACCGGTGCGCTGTTCTCCATGTACGGCGGCCTGATCAGCACACTCGTGCTGATCGCGCTCTCGCCCGCGGTCTCGGGTGGCCCGAAGTCGATGATCACCAGTGTCGACTTCTCGCTGTTCCCCCTGTCCAACCCGGGCATCGTGTCGATTCCGCTGGCGTTCCTGCTCGGCATCATCGGCACGTTCCTCGGGAAGAAGGACGAGTTCCCGCAGAAGCGGGTGGAGATGGAGGTCCGCTCCCTCACCGGCGTCGGTGTGGAGAAGACCATCAACCACTGACCCGGCCCACCCGGGCGGAACCGATCCCGACCCGCCCGACCGCGAGACGCGGTCGGGCGGGTCGCGTCGTCGTCCCGGTGCGCCCCGGGGGTCGAACCCCGACCGACGGGAAGTCGGTGGACAAAGGGACTACCCTCGGTGACCACCACACCGATTCGGAGGCGGTCAGAACAGATGTATCCCGGACAGGACGACCAGACGCGGCGCATGGGGCAACCCGACTCGCGCGCGTATTCGCAGATGGGCGGAGACCCAGGGTACGACGAGCCCTACTCGAACGAGGCCGCTTATCAGGAGCGCCGTGAACCCCGCGGTCCCGCGATCGACGTGGGCAAGTTCCTCGGCAGCGTCGCGGCCACGGCACTCGTGGCGGCGATCGCCGGGTGGCTGATCGCCTGGGTGGTGGAGGCGGCGTTCGGCCGCTTCGGCCACCAGTGGGCGAACGGCGGCAACACCCCCACCATGTACGCGGTCTACGGGGCGGTGGCCGCGATCCTGGCCGGGCTCCTCTGGTACCTGCTGCTGGTGGGTACGGCGAACCCGCAGCAGTTCTTCTCGTGGACCGTGGGATTGCTGATCATCGCGGCGGTGGCGCTCCCGCTGCTGGTGACGGTGCCGTTCCTCGACGGGTTGGCCGCGGCGATAGTCCATCTGTTCATCGGCCTGCCGATCCTCGCGTTGACAGGGGCGTTCGCCGCGACCCTGCGACGCTGATCCCCGTGACGCACCCGAGCCCGCTGATGATCCATCAGCGGGCTCGGGTGCGTCCGGCCGGTCGGGCGGCCTACCCGTGACTCAGGCCGCGTGCCTGCAGGTCGGGCAGGAGCAGTCGTCGCACACGCAGTTCGCGCACTCGTGGCGCTCCCCGCAGTTGTCGCACGAGCACACGTTGTGGTTACAGGTCTCGCAGGTGCAGTCGGTACAGGTGCACACCGCGCAACTGTCGGTGCAGTTGTCACACGAGCAGGTGGTGCACTCGTCGTAGTGGCCGTCGTGCTCGCGGTGCAGGTGACCGTCGTGCAGGTAGTCGACGTGATCCTCGTGGACCACGGCCTCGTGACCGCAGCCGGGTCCGTGGGTGTGCGAGTGGGGCTCGGCGTTGGGGTGGTCGGTCACGGTCATCGGTGTCGCTCCTGGTCGTCGCCGGCGTGTCGCCGCCGGGCATGGCTGGCGGATGTCACGGGAGTCGCCGGATCGCTCGCGGGTCGGCACTCGTCCATGGCATGCACAGATTGTCATACGTGCATGTATTGCTGTCAACGGCGTCAGTGGTCCCGTCAGGTCTGGCCGAGAGGCGTCGTGCGGCATCCGCGGTGGTGGGGCGGGCGTCGGATGGTCGGACGCGCGCCGTGGTGCCCTCGAGAGGAATCGAACCTCCGACACCGGCTTTAGGAGAGCCGTGCTCTATCCACTGAGCTACGAGGGCGGGAACCGGGGGAGAGTCTAACTGATCCGCGCCGGTCCCGTGATCGGCGAGTTGGAGTGTCGACAGCCGGGCGGTAGGCTTGGCCGCTGGCGTCCGTGTCGTCCCCGTATCCCGGGATCGACGGACCGCCTCCGCGGGTCACCACCGGCCGCCGCGCGAGGGGGTGGGCGTCCGACAGGCCGGCAGCCCCACTAGACAGACAGAGGTATTGCCTGTGTCCACGTACACCCCCAAGCCCGGGGACGTGACGCGCGCCTGGTACGTCATCGACGCCACTGATGTGGTTCTCGGTCGACTCGCCGTGCAGGTCGCCAACATCCTCCGTGGCAAGCACAAGCCGCAGTTCGCCCCGAACGCCGACACCGGCGACTTCGTCATCATCATCAACGCCGACAAGGTCGCGATCTCGTCCAACAAGCGCGAGCGCGTCATGCACCACCGTCACTCCGGTTTCCCGGGCGGGCTCAAGTCGCAGTCCCTCGGCAAGGCCATGGACACGCGCCCCGACCGCGTCGTCGAGAAGGCCGTCAAGGGCATGCTCCCGAGCAACAAGCTCGGTCGTGCCGTCGCCTCCAAGCTGAAGGTGTACGCGGGCCCCGAGCATCCGCACGCCGCCCAGCAGCCCGTGCCCTACGAGATCAAGCAGGTGGCCCAGTGACCGACGAGAACATCACCCCCGAGGCCGAGCTCGCCGATGACACGGTGGCGGAACTCGCCGCCGAGGTCGCCGAGGACTACAGCGAGGCCGACTACGCCGGCGGTACCGACTACGTGGCCGACGCCGAGACCCAGCTGGCCCCGGTCGTCTCCTCCGGTCCGACGCAGGCGGTCGGCCGTCGCAAGGAGGCCGTCGCCCGCGTCCGCCTCATGCCCGGCTCCGGCCAGTTCACCCTCAACGGTCGCACCCTCGAGGAGTACTTCCCGAACAAGGTGCACCAGCAGCTCGTCAAGTCGCCGCTCGTCCTGGTCGAGCGCGAGGAGCAGTTCGACATCGTGGCGCTGCTCCACGGTGGTGGCCCCTCCGGACAGGCCGGCGCGCTGCGTCTGGCCATCGCCCGCGCGCTGATCCAGTACGCGCCGGACGACCGCCCGGCGCTCAAGAAGGCCGGCTTCCTCACCCGGGACGCCCGCGCCGTCGAGCGCAAGAAGGCCGGCCTCAAGAAGGCCCGTAAGGCCCCGCAGTACTCGAAGCGCTGATCTCCGCGCTCGACACCCCAGAGCAGGCGCCCGCGATCGCGGGGGCCTGCTCTGGCTCGTTTTCCAAGGGACCTCACGGCCGGGGCTATCCTTACCCGGTCCGGAACACCCACCCCCAGTGCGGTGGCGGTCCCACTACCCCGGAGGATCACGCACCATGACCCGACTGTTCGGCACCGACGGGGTTCGCGGACTCGCCAATCGGACGCTCACCGTGGACCTGGCCGTCCGCCTCGGAGCGGCCGCCGCCT
>NZ_JAALEB010000243.1:0-3027 GCF_014145165.1 Dietzia sp. Cai40
GGACGGGTCCTCTCGCTGATGTGGGGTGTGTCAGCTGGCGGAGCTCAGGAGACCGGTGACGGTCGGGCTCGACAGCGGGGCGACGTCGTATCCGGCCGAGTCGGACAGGCTCGAGGTGAGCGAGCCGCCGATGGCGCCGTCGATCGGGTTGACCACGGAACCGGAATCCAGCGAACCGGTACCGCCCCCGCCGCCGGCACCGGGGTTGGTCCCGGTGACGATGACGGGCGACGAGGTCGCGGTCGCGCCGACCCACGTGTCGCCGAGCGCGTCGGTGTTGTTCACCACGGCCGTGTAGCGGTACACCTGGGTGTCGGCCGTACGCGGAATGTCGTCCGGGAAGGAGACAGTGGTGCCGGACGCCGGCATGGCGACCTCCCCGACCTCGACACCGTCACGGAGGATCGAGACCATCGTTCCCTCGGGGAAGTTGTTCGCGGGCCGAACGAACGAGGTGACCACGTTGACCGCGAGCGAATCCTCGTCGAGGGTGCCGGGCTGGGCCTGGACGTTCAGGTTGGTGTTCCACTCGAACGGAACCCACGGGGCGTTGGTGATCGTGGTGGTGGTGAGCGCGGCGGCATTGGCGCTCACAGCGCACTCGACCTGGGCGCCGGTGGTGCCGGTGCCGCCCGCAGTGGTCCCTCGGGTGTACTGGAACTGCGTCGACGCCGCATCCGTGGCGGCGGTGGCCCCCGCCCCGGCAAGGCCGAAGACGATCTGCTGACTCGGCGTGTTCGGCGCACGCATGCCGAAGGTGACCTCGGGCAGCTGGAACGACTGGTTGTTGTTCTTCTGCAGGCCCGAGTTGATGGTGTTGCCCGTCCCGTCTTCTGCGAGGCACCGAACCAGGACACGGTCGCGGGTGCGCGGCCCGGCGGTACGGTCTCGACGGCGCCCGTCGTGGAGATGTCGGCGCTGTACTACTCGCGCTACCAGAACGTCAGGGCCGAGATGGTCAGCATCACGGCGTCGGGGTCGACGATCACCATGCCGCTGTGGCCGCTCACCCAGTTCTTCCCGCAGGGCAGCCTCGGGGACATGGCGAGCGAAGCCGTCCAGCTGCGCTCGCAGATCACCGAGCAGAACACCAGGGCCAAGGTCGAGGGGCTGTACGGCACGACCGGTTCGTTCGCGGTGACCAACGGGCAGACCGTCACCCGGACGATCGCACTCGGGCCGCCGGCCACCCAGCCCCGCGGTTCGGATCTGGTCGGTTACTTCACGATGTGCGCGCAGGGCACCAACTCCGCCGCCGCGCAGGGCACCGGCCAGCTCTACGCGTGGTCTGCCTTCGAGAAGGGGTGGCCCCCGCCGGTCGTCATCCCCGAGGACAGCGGCAGCCTCGCGACCGGGTCTCTCGGCTCGCTGGGCAGCAGTGGTACGGACCCCGTCGATCCGGAGCCACCGGTCGAGGAGGAGCCGCCGGCTGAGGACAACGGGGACCCCCTGGACCCCTGATCGTCACTGGCTTGAGCGTGGCCTCGAGCTGAAGGAGGACGGGCCGGTCGCGTCACGCGACCGGCCCGTCCTCCTTCTGTCGTGTTCTGTCGTGGCGCGCGTCTAGAGTCGACCCCGGTACCGATACCGTCGCCGCAGCCACCGTCGCGGCCGATCAGAGGAGCCCGATGTCCGTCCCCGCCACCGTCGACTCGACCGCCAGAGCGCGACTGGCCGAGCTGGTCGCCGAGCTCGCCGTCGTCCACGGCCGAGTCACCCTCTCCTCGGGCCGCGAGGCCGACTACTACGTGGACCTGCGCCGCGCGACCCTGCACCACGAGGCGTCGCCGCTCATCGGCCGTCTGCTGCGTGAACTGACCGACGACTGGGACTTCGAGGCGGTCGGCGGACTGACCCTCGGCGCCGACCCGGTCGCCACGGCGATCATGCACGCGCCGGGTCGGCCGATCGACGCGTTCGTCGTCCGCAAAGAGGCCAAGAAGCACGGGATGCAGCGCCGGATCGAGGGGCCGGACATCGTGGGGAAGCGGGTCCTCGTCGTCGAGGACACCACGACCACCGGCAACTCCCCGCTCACCGCGGTGGCCGCCCTGCGCGAGGCCGGCGCCGAGGTGGTGGGCGTGGCGACCGTCGTCGACCGTGCCACCGGCGCCGATGACGTGATCCGGGCCGAGGGCGTGGAGTACCGCGCCCTGCTCGGCCTGACCGACCTGGGACTGGAGTGACATGACCGCCGAGTGGACGACGACGAGACGCACGACGACCGAGGGGACGGCGTCCGATAGGACGACGGCGAGGGCTTTCCCCACCGTCCTGGCGCAGGCGCTGCGGGAGCGGGTGCTCTCGCTCATGGACACCTCCCGGCCGGAGGGGCCCGCGTTCCTCGCCGCGGCCGCGGGCACGGAGGTGGCCAAGGCGACCGGATTCGGCCCGCTGGAGAAGCTCTGCAAGCCGCTCATCGTCCCGGCGGCGCTGACCATCGCTCTGCGTGAGGGCGCCCGAGGAGGCGCGGGGGCGGGTAACGGTGGCCTCGGCCCCGTCGACACCGCACTGCTCTCCGTCACCGGTGCGGCGTACACCACGGGCGACGTGATCCTCATGCTCGGTGGAGGACACGCCAGCCGCTCGCGTTCCCGGCTCGTCTCGGGCGCGGCGGCGTTCGGGGTGGGGCATCTCGCGCTCGGCGGGCTGATGCTCCGGTCGGGCCTGAGGTACAAGCCGGTCCAGTCGGCGGTCCACGGGGTGGTGGCCGGCGCCGCCGGTGTGATCCTGCTGTCCGAGGACCGGGCCAACGCCCCACTGGCCGCGTACGGGGGGCTGCTGGCGGCCCTGTCGGCGCTGGCCACCTCGGTCGATCGTCGGTCCGGGCCCGGCGCCTCGGTGTTGGCCGTGGCGGGGCCGGTGTTCCTGCTCAGCGATGCGTTGATCCTGCTCAGGCGCAAGACCGAGGGCGGATCGGCGCTCGCGCGGGGCCTGGACGTCGGCGTGATCGACACCTACGCCACCGCCGCGCTGCTGTCGCTGACGGGCACGGCGGCCGCGGCCCGCACGGCAGGGCGGTCGGCG
>NZ_JAALEB010000244.1:0-5645 GCF_014145165.1 Dietzia sp. Cai40
GGAGCGCGACCGGGTCTGAGCTGCGTGCCGCGGACGCGGAGCAGCCCGAGTACGGCCCGGCCACCGATCCCCCCACGTCGCTCCAACCGCTCTGGATGCACGGCTCCGCCGGGACCGGCCCCCCGCTCACCACCAAGGGCAACCTCGTCACCGTCTCCCCGGACGGGGTGCTGGTCGGCCGGGACGCGGGTTCCGGGGAGGAGAGCTGGTCCTACACGCACGCGGGGCGGTTCTGTGCCGGAGCGTTCTACGCCGATCGACTCGTCGCCGCGTTCGACGGCGCCTCCGGGTGCAGTGACGTGACGTCCCTCGACCCGACCCGCCAGGAGTACGCGAGCACCAGACAGAGTGTGTATCCGGACTCGATGGAACTCACCGGCTCGTGGAAGCACGTCCTGGCGTTCAGCCCGGACCGCCTCGAGATCTGGCGCGACGACCTGGTCCGGACGGTCGAGTACGGGGCCGTGGAGGCTCCGCAGGAGGCCGGGATGCAACCCCGCACCGGGTGCACCCTCGTGACCGCGGATCTCACCGACGAGCGCTTCGCCGTGACGGAGCGCTGCCCCGGCGAGGACTCCGTCAGGCTGACGATCTCGAAGACCGTCCCCGAGGACAATCGCGCCCCCGAGGAGATCGCCTCGGACCCGACCGGTGCCGACGGTCTGTGGATCATCGAGGTGACCGAGCAGGGGGTCCTGGCGCTCCGGAACCAGGGCCCCGACTGGACCGTCGAGTGGTTCACCTCCCCCACCGAACACTCGACCGTGCTCGCTCTGGAGGGTGAGCCGGCCGTGCCGCCCTCGCACGAGTCCGTCTCGGGCGACAGCGCTCAGGTGAGATGGTTCGACGGACGTTCCACGCACGCCTTCGACGGGCCGTCCGGGAGATACTCGTGGACCCTGGGCGGGTCGACGGGCCCCGGACTGACCGGGGGCTGGTCCGCCGACCCCGCGGCCCATTCGACGGGCGAGTGGGTGCTGGTGCCGGTCGCCGACGGGCTCGCGCTCCTGGACCACGACACCGGGCGCGAGGTCCGTCGCCTGGCCGGGCAGGCGGCACCGGGACCGGGCGTGACGGGGCTCGCCCAGATCGGCGACATCCTGTACGAACGCCACGCGGGAGAGATCCGCGCGTACAAGCTCGTCGCCTGACCCCCCGGGGTGGATACGGGAGCCGTGCGGGTCGGCAGGGTCAGACGGCGTACCACTCGATCGCGTCCCTGCGGAACAGCGACACCAGCGCGACAGCGCAGACCACGGCGAGGATCAGACCGGCGAGGTACTGGTCCGATCCCACCCCCACGTACCAGGCCACGAACAGCAACAACAACTCCGCGATCACCACGAGTCCACGGCCCCACCGTCGACCCCGCAACAGGCCCACACCGGCCGCGAGAAGGCCGCCCCCGAGGATCGCGAACCACACCGCGGTGCCGTAGCCACTGATGACGACGGTCTCCTCGCGATGGCCTCCGGCCGCCCGGATGGCGAGGGCCACGGCCACCCCGACGCCGATGAGGCCCTGCGCGGAGGAGATCCACCCGGCCAGGCGCACGGGCGTGGGGATCGCGGTGCGGGGATCGAGGCGATCCGGCGGGGGGCGGTGGTCGTCAGGTCGGCTCACGTTCACCTCCACAGGGTATGTCGCGGTGACGGCCGGGCCCGCACCACCCTTGCGGACTGGACTCCGATTAACCCATTACAGCCTCTGGCGTGCGATTTCGGTTCGATTTGACAACCGGGGTGACCTTTGCCACATCGCGGCGGGAGAGGGTTGACTTGTCATGGAATCGTGGCACCATCATTCGTAACAGCGCAGACGCACATTGTTTGCCTTGCCTTAACCGGGAGCTGCTCCTCACGGAGCGAGCCCTCGGAACGGGTACACCCCCACCACATCACCGGATGTGACACAGCGCGTACGTCCGCGTGCCGATCCTCGCAGATCGGCGCGTCGGCGGCGTCTTCCCGTGTCCGGTTGACCCGATAACGGTCTCGTAACCGTAAGGAGTTCCCATGGACTGGCGCCACAAGGCCATCTGCCGCGACGAGGATCCCGAGCTGTTCTTCCCCGTCGGCAATTCCGGACCCGCCCTCGCGCAGATCGCCGAGGCGAAGATCGTCTGTAACCGTTGCCCCGTCACCTCCGAGTGCCTGGCCTGGGCCCTCGAGTCCGGCCAGGACGCGGGCGTCTGGGGCGGCATGAGCGAGGACGAGCGTCGCGCGCTCAAGCGTCGCCGCGCCCGCACCCGCACCGCGGTCTGATCACCGCCACCTGATCACCGCATTCTGGTGACCGCGATCCCACGGTACGCGGTCCGGTCGGCGACCTGAACGGACGCCCGACCCCACGAGAACGACGAAGGCCGGTTCCCCTCCCGCGTGGGAGGGGAACCGGCCTTCGTCGTGACGGTCGATCGTCAGCCGATGACGGCGATGAGGTCTCCGGCCTGGATGACGTCGCCGGGGGCGACGGCCACCTCGGTGACGGTGCCGGCCGTCTCGCACAACACCGGGATCTCCATCTTCATGGACTCGAGGAGCACGATCGTGTCCCCCTCGGCGACCTCGGTGCCGACGGCTGCGACGACCTCCATGACATTCGCGACCATCTCGGCACGGACCTGTTCAGTCATTCGGATGTTCCTCTGCTTTCCTCACGCGGCGGCCCCCGGACTCCTCAATGCAACCACACGGGGGTTCTCATGGGAGACTTGTACACCGACGAAAGGAGGCGACCATGGGCAAGCGTGGCCGCAAGAGGCGGGATCGCCGCAAGAAGAACGCCAACCACGGCAAGCGTCCGAACAGCTGAGTCCGGACCATCAGAACCGAGCGAGGGGCGGACACCGTGTCGGTGTCCGCCCCTCGCCTCGTCTCCGGTGAGGTCAGTGCGGGTCCCGCCGGTGGACGGTCGTGGTCCGGTGCACCACCGTCGTCCCGTCGGAATCGGTCGTGGTGACCGTGGTGCGTCGGATCTCCACCATGAGTCGTTCCCTCAACCCCGACGGCGCCTTCTCGCAACACGAGCGGGACAACTTGGCCTTGAGCCGCCGCTCCGAGAGGAAGAGTTCACGGCAGGGCGGACACCCGGCGAGGTGATGCTCGAGCCTCGAACGACAGGCGTCGTCGCACTCGAGGTCCACCAGCAGGGACAGGTCGCGCCGGGCGGCCTCACAGTCGATCTGGTCGAGCCGCGGGTCGTGTTCCCTCGTCACTTCGCGCCCTCCGTCCTGTCACGACCGAAGCCACGCTCGGTCGCCACGTCCCGGAGCAGCTCGCGGAGCTGCTTGCGTCCTCGGTGGAGGCGTGACATCACGGTCCCCAACGGGGTGTCCATGATCTCGGCGATCTCCTTGTACGGCAGGTCCTGGACGTCCGCGTAGTACACGGCCATCCGGAACTCCTCGGGGAGCTGGGCGAGCGCGGACCGGATCTCGTCGTCCGGCAGCAGTTCCATCGCCTCGACCTCCGCCGAGCGCAGGCCGGTGGAGGTGTGCTCCGCCGCCGCCGCCAGCTGCCAGTCCGTGATCTCCTCGGTCGGATACTGGGCGGGTTGGCGCTGCCGCTTGCGGTAGTGGTTGATGTACGCGTTGGTGAGGATGCGGTGCATCCAGGCCCGGAAGTTGGTCCCGGGCTTGAAGGAGTGGAAACCCGCGTACGCCTTCGCGTACGCCTCCTGCACCAGGTCCTCCGCATCGGCCGGGTTGCGGGTCATCCGCAGCGCGGCACCGTACAACTGATCGAGGAGCGGCATGGCCAACTCCTCGAACTGTTCGGCGCGTTGGTCGGACTCGTCGGGCTGCAACTCGGTCGGCAACCGGTACTCCTCACCTGTCGATGACCCGGAGTCTATCCGCACGCCGGGGGCGTCGAGGACCGCGGTCCGCATCGCACCCTCCTCTCCCGATCCCGGGGACAGTCCCGGGTACCTGCTCTCCTCAACGCCGTCCACGGTCACGCTATTCCGGCCGGTGCCGTCACTAGGCTGGGCAGGATGAGCCGTAAGCGCACGGGACACGGGAAGTCCGACTCGGCGGCGACCCCCGCCCTCGCCGCACTCCGGTCCGCCGGGGTCGACCACGAGGTGCACACCTACGACGCGGGAAACGGCGCGTTCGGCGACGAGGCCGCCCGCGTCATGGGCGAGCGACTCGGGATCGACGCCGCCAGGGTGTTCAAGACCCTGGTGCTCGCCACCGCCCGCCCCCCGGCGGGCACCCGGATCCCGCTGGCTGTCGCGGTCCTGCCGGTCACGGCGATGCTCGACCTCAAGGCGGCGGCCGCCGCGCTGTCCTCCGGGAAGGCCTCGCTCGCCCCCGTCGACGTCGCGGAGAAGGCCACCGGGTACGTGGTCGGCGGAGTGTCCCCCCTCGGGCAGAAGAGGTCGCTGGCGACCGTGGTCGACAGCTCCGCGTGGGATCACCCCACGATCCTGTGCAGCGCCGGCCGTCGGGGGTGGGAGATCGAACTGGCACCCGCGGACCTCGTCGGCCTCACGGGAGCCACGGCGGCGTCGATCGCCGCCCGGTGACGCCGTGCTAGAAGAGCATCCCGGCGGACGGGTCCACCGGCCGGACCAGTTCCGGGCCCTCGTTCCTGACGTTGGAGACCGCGCGTGAGACCGGCCTGATCTCCACCGAGTCGGCCCACTGCCCCAGGTCGCCGCCCGCGCCGTCGACCAGGGCCCTCGGGTCACCGATCACGGAGGGGTCGAGCCAGTCGGAGACCACGGACGGGTGCACCACGAGCGGCATGCGGTCGTGGACGCGGCGCAGCGGTCCGAGCGCCTCGGTGGTGAGGATCGTGCACGACAACTGCGTGACGGTCTGGTCGCCGGGGTCACGCCGGGCCTCCCACAGCCCCGCCATGAGCAGCCCCTCGTCGCCGGGCAGGCTCATGTGGAACGGCTGCTTGGGGCCCGCCCTGCCGCCGGGCGTCGCCGGCTCCCCCGGGACCCACTCGTACCAGCCGTCCATCGGGACCACGCAGTGGCGCCGCGCGACGGCGGTACGGAAGGAGGGCTTCTCGAACGCCGTCTCGACCCGCGCGTTGAACAGGGTGGGCAGCCTGCCCGGGTCCCTGGCCCAGGACGGCACCAGGCCCCAGCGCATGGCACGCAGGATCCGTCGGGGGCCGGCGGGATCGTCGAGGCGTTCGCGCGGGGCGTCCAGGACGAGGGCGGGGACGGTGGTGGTGGGCGCGATGTTGAACCTCGGGGAGACCGGGCCCCGGTCGGGCCACAACCCCGGTGGCGGCGAGGACGCCTCGTCGACGGCATCGAGCTCCACGGCGAGTCGCGCCGGATCCGAGGAGAGGGAGAACCGTCCACACATGCGGTCCATCCTCCCACCCGGACCGGGCGGGATCGGGGTCGATGCGCGACAATGACCAGGTGAGTCATTGGAACGCCCCCGTCGCCGGCACGCCCGTGGACGCCGTCGTCCCCGTACCCGGGTCCAAGTCGCTGACCAACCGCGCCCTGGTCCTGGCCGCGCTGGCCGACGCCCCCGCCCGGTTGAGCGGGACGTTGCGCAGCCGGGACACCGACCTGATGATCGGGGCGCTCACCGCGCTCGGCACCCGGATCGAGGGCCCCACGGGGCCGCCCGCGCCGGGCGACACCGACCTGGTGGTCACGCCGGG
>NZ_JAALEB010000245.1:0-10599 GCF_014145165.1 Dietzia sp. Cai40
GCACGGTTGGCACAGACCCTCGGCGGGGCGCCCCCCGGGGTGCCGCCGGAGGTGTGGCCCCGCTGAGCGACCAGCCCCACCGCCCGGAGTGAACGAACCGACCGAGCCGCGGGCCGGGAGGCGGGGCCCCGGTGTTGCGCCTGGTCATCCGGTGGGGAAGTGTTCGATGCCATGTGCATGCTCGTCGTCGCCCGCCGGGTCCACCCCCGGTACCCGCTGGTGCTGGTGGCCAACCGGGACGAGGTCCACGCCCGCCCCGCCGAACCCCTGCACGAATGGACGGCCGACACGGAGGGGATCTCCGGAATCGTCGCGGGCCGCGACGTCACGGCCGGCGGGACGTGGCTCTCGCTGGCGTCCGGGGCGGGGTTGGCGGCGGTCACCAACGTCCGGGAGGGCGGCCCCGAGCGCCCGGCGGCAGCATCCCGGGGTGAGCTTCCGGTCGACGCGCTCACCGGACCGGTCCCCGTGACCGGGTTCGCCCAGCACGTCGTCGACGATCTGGGCAGGTACGGGCCGGTCAACCTCCTGGCCGGCGACCTCGACGAGATGTGGTGGGCCTCCAACCGGTCCGGTCGGGGGCCCATGCGGTTGGGCACCGGGGTCCACGGCCTGTCCAACGCGGCACCCGACACCCCGTGGCCCAAGGTCGTCGGCGCGGTCGCGCAGGTGCGAACCCTCCTGGGCACCGAGGCGATCTCCGGTCAGGACTGGTCGGGCCCCCTGCTCGACCTGCTCGCCGATCGCCGCAAAGCGCCGATCCGGCACCTGCCGCGGACGGGGGTCCCGCTCTGGCACGAGTGGCGCCTGTCGTCGCGGTTCGTCCGGATCGGCCGGTGGTACGGGACCCGGTCGACGACGGCGGTGCGGATCGACGAGCACGGTACCGCCGACGTGGTCGAGCGCACCTGGGATGCCCGGGGACGCGTCGCGGGGACGGTCACCGCCCGGCTCTGAGTGCAGATCCGCGCGGTGACCGCCCCCGGGGCGGTCTCGCCGGTGTGGCCGTCCGGCCAGCGTGTCCGACTATCCGACGGTCCAGGTGTTGCTGCCGTCGAGCAGGGACTGCAGGTCCGCCGGTGCGGTCTCCTTGGCGGCGGCGACCTGGGCGCGGGCCTGGTCGTCGTAGGTCTCGCGGTGCACCTGCCGGATGATGCCGGTGACGGTGTACTCGAGGTCCTGGCTGGACAGGTTCGCCAGCGCGTGCGCGTAGGAGGGGTCCTCGGCGTGGGCGTCGTGGACGATGATGTCGGCCTCGTCGACCTCGGCGGTCGCCGCGACCTTCAGCGAGAAACCGGAGCGGACCACGCAGTGCTGACCGTCGTCGCCGAAGATGATCTTCTCGCCGTGGCGGACTGCGATGAGGTGGTCGCCCGCGTCCTCCTTGCGCAGCAGGTCGAACGAGCCGTCGTTGAAGATCGGGCAGTCCTGCAGGATCTCCACGAAGCTGGTGCCGCGGTGGCGGGCGGCGGCCTCGAGGACCTCGGTCAGACCCTTGCGATCCGAGTCCAGGGCGCGGGCCACGAAGCTCGCCTGGGCGCCGAGCACCAGCGACAGCGGGTTGAACGGGTGGTCCAGTGACCCCATGGGGCTGGACTTGGTGACCTTGCCCGGCTCCGAGGTGGGCGAGTACTGGCCCTTGGTCAGCCCGTAGATCCGGTTGTTGAACATCAGGATGTTGAGGTTGACGTTGCGGCGCAGGGTGTGGATGAGGTGGTTGCCGCCGATCGACATGGCGTCGCCGTCACCGGTGACCACCCACACCGACTGGTCCGGGCGGGCGGTGGCCAGCCCGGTGGCGATCGCCGGGGCGCGCCCGTGGATCGAGTGCATCCCGTAGGTCTCGAGGTAGTACGGGAAGCGGCTCGAGCAGCCGATTCCGGAGATGAACGTGATGTTCTCGCGCTTGAGACCGAGCTTGGGCAGCAGGGCGCGGATGGTGGCCAGGATGACGTAGTCGCCACAGCCGGGGCACCAACGCACCTCCTGGTCGGAGGTGTAGTCCTTGGGCTTCTGCGGCGCATCGCTCTTGGGTACGGAGGCCAACGCGTCCAGGGGCAGCGGGCTGCCCACGAGTCCGGGTTCGGTGGTGGTCATGGAAATCCTCTCCTCGCTCGCGGGTCAGCGGGTTCGGTTGGCGGTGGTGGTGCCGGTGGCGGTGTGGCCGATCCGCCGGTTGCGCGCAGCGGGCTCGCCGGTCGTGGTGATGACCCCGTCGAGCGCCAGGCGGTACTTGTCGTGCTCGGTGTGGGTGAGTCGCCCGGCGAACTCCGCCTCGATGGCGGTCTGCAGCTCCTCGGCCGAGAACGCCATGCCGTGCACCTTGGTGATCGGCTGGATCTGAGCCGGGAAACGGGCCTTGAGCAGCATGGCGAGCTGTCCCAGGTTCATCTCCGGAACGAGCACCCGGTGGTACTTGGCGAGCACCTCGCCGATGTTGTCCGGGAGCGGGTTGAGGTGGCGGACATGCGCGCGGGCCACGCGGTGGCCGTTGGCGCGGGCGCGGCGGACCGCCTCCCCGATGGGGCCGTAGGACGATCCCCAGCCCACCACCAGGACGTCGGCCTCGCCGGACGGGTCGTCGACCTCGAGGTCGGGCACGTCGATGAGCGCGATCCGCAGGGCCCGGGTCCGGGTCATGAGGTCGTGGTTCTCCGCGGTGTACGAGATGTTGCCGGTGCCGTTGGCCTTCTCCAGCCCGCCGATGCGGTGCTCGAGACCGGGCTCACCCGGGACCGCCCAGTCGCGGGCCAGCGTCTCGGGGTCACGGGCGTAGGGGAGGTAGTCCCCGGCGGCCTCGGTCTCTCCGTCGGCGCCGGTCGCGGGCGCGGTGGCGAGGTGCTTGTCGATCGCCGGCAGGTCGGCCACGTCCGGCAGGAGCCACGGCTCGGAGCCGTTGGCGATCGCGCCGTCGGACAGCACGATGACGGGGGTGCGGTAGGTGACCGCGATCCGCGCCGCCTCACGGGCGATCTCGAAGCAGTCCGAGGGCGACTGCGGGGCGATCACCGCGACGGGCGACTCTCCGTTGCGCCCGAACAGCGCCTGCAGAAGGTCCGACTGCTCGGTCTTGGTGGGCAGCCCGGTCGAGGGGCCGCCGCGCTGGACGTCGATGATCACCAGCGGCAGCTCGGTCATGACGGCCAGGCCGATGGCCTCGGACTTGAGAGCGAGGCCGGGACCGGAGGTCGAGGTGACGCCCAGCGCCCCGCCGTAGGAGGCGCCGAGGGCGGCGCCGATGCCGGCGATCTCGTCCTCCGCCTGGAAGGTGGTCACGTCGAACTGCTTGAGCTTGCTCAACTCGTGCAGGATGTCCGAGGCGGGCGTGATGGGGTAGGTGCCCAGGAACACGGGCATGTCCGCCGACCTGCCCGCGGTGACCAGGCCGTAGGCCATCGCCGTGTTGCCGGTGATCTGGCGGTAGCGACCCTTCGGCAGCTGGGCCGGCATGATCTCGTACTCCGAGGCGAAGGCCTCGGTGGTCTCGCCGTAGTTCCAGCCCGCGTGCAGGGCCAGGACGTTGGCCTCGAGGATGGCGGGCTTCTTGCCGAACTTGCTGCCCAGGAACTTCTCGATCGAGTCGACCGTGCGCCCGTACATCCAGGTCAGCAAGCCCAGCGCGAACATGTTCTTGCAGCGCTCGGCGTCCTTCTTGCCGATGTCCACGGACTCGACGGCGCCGATGGTCAGCGTGCCCATGGCCACCTCGTGCACCTGGAACGCCTCGAAGGCCGGGGAGCCGAGGGGGTTGGACTCGTACCCCACCTTGGTGAGGTTGCGCTTGGTGAACTCGTCCGAGTTGACGATGAGGATGCCGCCGGAGGGCAGGTCGTCGATGTTGGCCTTGAGCGCGGCCGGGTTCATCGCCACCAGCACGTCGGGGCGGTCCCCGGCGGTGAGGATGTCGTAGTCCGCGATCTGGATCTGGAAGCTCGACACCCCGTGGATCGTGCCCTGGGGGGCCCGGATCTCGGCCGGGTAGTTGGGCTGGGTCGCCAGGTCGTTCCCGAAGGCCGCGGCCTCCGAGGTGAACTGGTCACCGGCGAGCTGCATGCCGTCACCCGAGTCGCCCGCGATGCGGATGACCACCTTGTCCAGCTTGGTCTTGGACACATTGCCCACCGCTGCTGACCTCCGTTGCGTCTGAGATGATCGGGGCTGGTCGTGACTCCCGTACGGCCACCGACGGTACGCCGGTTCCGGCGCGACCCGTGGCCGCGGCGGAATTGGAAAACGGTAACACGTTCCAGTTAGGCGTAGTGCCCCCTCGTCATCACCATAGACCGGTCTGTCTATCCGTGCCAATCGGCGGGAGTGCGCGCGGCCCCCGGGCGAGGTGTCCGGGGGCGTGCGAGCCCGATGACCTCGATGACCGGAGACGCCGGCGACGGCGACGGCCACGGCGACGACCACGACCACGACGACGACGACCACGACGACGACGAGGCGGCCCGGTGCGAACGGAGACATATATATAGGGATGCGTCCGCGCACCGATCCCCACCGGGTCGCCGATCTCTCACCGTCACCAGGGCACCTCGGCCCACCTCCGCATGGGGGAGGAGAGGGCGGAGCACCGGCGCCCGTCCACGGCCTCGGGGGTGGAACCGCGGCGGAACGCGACTCTCGGGGAGCGCCCCTGGCCTGGTATGAATTCTCATAGACAGGCCCCGGCACGCGTACCGTATCCGGGACCGGAGTTCGGCGACACACGTCGCCGATGGATCAGCGCAGGTTGGGAGCAGTTCAGTGGCGAGCAAGCAGACAGCATCGGGCGGAAAGCGGAGCCTGGTGATCGTCGAGTCCGCCACCAAGGCCCGCAAGATCCAGCCCTACCTGGGGTCCGACTACGTGGTCGAGGCGTCGGTCGGCCACATCCGTGACCTGCCCAAGGGCGCCGCCGACATCCCGGCCAAGTACAAGAAGGAGCCGTGGGCGCGGCTCGGCGTGAACCCGGAGGACAACTTCGAGCCGATCTACGTGGTGAGCGCGGACAAGAAGAAGAAGGTCGCCGAGCTCAAGAAGGAACTGGCCGGCGTGGACCAGCTCCTCCTGGCCACCGACCCCGACCGCGAGGGTGAGGCGATCGCCTGGCACCTGCTCGAGGTGCTCAAGCCCAAGGTCCCGGTCAAGCGCATGGTGTTCCACGAGATCACCAAGCCCGCGATCCTCGCCGCCGCCGAGAACACCCGCGAGCTGGACACCGACCTGGTCGACGCCCAGGAGACCCGCCGGATCCTCGACCGTCTCTACGGATACGAGGTCTCCCCGGTCCTGTGGAAGAAGGTCATGCCGCGGCTCTCCGCGGGCCGCGTGCAGTCCGTGGCCACCCGCGTGATCGTCGAGCGCGAGCGGGAGCGCATGGCGTTCGTCGCCGCCGACTACTGGGACATCACCGCGACCCTGACGACGCAGCAGGCCACCGGCGGGGACGCGGGGGAGCCGCGCAGCTTCACGGCCCGTCTCGCCGCGGTGGACGGTGCCCGGGTCGCCCAGGGCCGCGACTTCGGCCAGAACGGCCGCCTCAAGACCACGGGCGCGGCCAAGGACGCGGTGGTGCTCGAGGAGGCCGCGGCCCGTGCGTTGTCGGACGCCCTCGACGGTGCCGACTTCGTGGTCGACTCCGTGGAGTCCAAGCCGTACACCCGGCGCCCCTACGCGCCGTTCATGACCTCGACGTTGCAACAGGAGGCCGGCCGCAAGCTGCGCTACACCTCCGAACGCACCATGCGCATCGCCCAGCGGTTGTACGAGAACGGCTACATCACCTACATGCGTACCGACTCCACGACGCTGTCCGAGGGCGGCATGTCGGCCGCGCGTGCGCAGGCCACGGAGTTGTACGGCAGCGAGTACGTCTCGCCCACCCCGCGTCAGTACACCCGCAAGGTCAAGAACTCCCAGGAGGCGCACGAGGCCATCCGCCCGGCCGGGGAGTCCTTCGCGACGCCCGGTCAGCTGCACAGCGCGCTGGATGCCGAGGAGTACCGCCTGTACGAGCTCATCTGGCAGCGCACGGTCGCCTCCCAGATGGCCGACGCCAAGGGCACGTCGGTGAGCATCCGGATCACGGGCGCCGCGGGCGAGAACCCGTCCGGGTACAGCCGGGCCACCTTCGCGGCCTCGGGCCGCACCATCACGTTCCCCGGCTTCCTCAAGGCGTACGTCGAGGCCGCCGAGGAGTCCACCGAGTCGTCCGACAAGCCCATGGCGGACGACGCCGAGCGGCGGTTGCCCCGGCTCAGCGAGGGGCAGGCGCTCACGGGTTCGGATCTGTCCGCCGACGGCCACACCACCAGCCCGCCGGCCCGCTACAACGAGGCGAGCCTGGTCAAGGTCATGGAGGAGATGGGCATCGGCCGCCCCTCCACCTACGCCAGCATCATCCGCACCATCCAGGACCGTGGGTACGTGTACTCGCGGGGCAACGCCCTCGTACCCAGCTGGGTGGCGTTCGCCGTGATCGGTCTGCTCGAGCAGAACTTCGGTCGACTGGTGGACTACGACTTCACCTCGCTCATGGAGGACGAGCTCGACGAGATCGCCGAGGGGCGCGAGAACCGCGACGACTGGCTGCGTCGCTTCTATTTCGGTGACCCCGACGGCGCCGGGTCGGCCGGGGACGGGGATCACGCGGTCGGGCTCAAGAACCTCATCGACGTGAACCTCGAGGCCATCGACGCCCGCAGCATCAACTCCATCCGGGTCTTCGACGACTCCGAGGGACGACCGGTCCACGTCCGTGTCGGGCGCTACGGTCCGTACCTCGAGCGCATGGTCGCGGGGGAGGGCGGCGAGCAGGAGTCGCAGCGCGCCAACCTGCCGGAGGGGATGAGCCCCGACGAGCTCACGCTCGAGGTGGCCGAGAAACTCTTCGCCACCCCGCAGGACGGGCGTCCGCTGGGCGTGGATCCCGAGACCGGTCACGAGATCGTGGTCAAGGACGGCCGATTCGGCCCCTACGTCACCGAGAAGCTGCCCGAGCCCACCGACGCGGAGAAGGCGCAGTGGGCCAGGAAGGTGCTCGCCGACGCCGAGGCGGAGAAGAAGCGTATCGACGCCGAGCGCGACGCCGCGATGGCGGCCGCGAAGGATGACGAGGCCAAGGCGGAGGCCAAGAAGGCCGCGACCAAGGCCAAGTCCGCCGTGACCCGCAAGGCCAAGAAGGAGTCCGACAACCCCACCGGCCCCAAGCCGCGGACAGGGTCGCTCATGCAGTCGATGGAGCCGGCCACGGTCACGCTCGAGCAGGCACTCAAGCTGCTGTCGCTGCCGCGGGTGCTGGGCGTCGACCCCACGAGTGGTGAGGAGATCACCGCGCAACTCGGCCGATACGGTCCCTACCTGCGGAAGGGCACCGATTCGCGGACCCTGGACACCGAGGACGCCGTCTTCACCATCACGCTCGAAGAGGCTCTGAAGATCTACTCCGAGCCCAAGCGTCGGGGCCGGCAGGCCGCCGCACCCAAGGCGCTGCGCGAGATGGGGGTCGACGAGGTCTCCGGCAAGCAGATGCTGGTCAAGGACGGGCGGTTCGGGCCGTATGTGACCGACGGGGAGTCGAACGCGTCGCTGCGCAAGGGCGACACCGTGGAGACACTCACCGACGCGCGCGCCTCGGAACTGCTGTCCGAGCGGCGCGCCAAGTCCCCGCCGAAGAAGGCCGCGGCGAAGAAGGCCCCGGCCCGGAAGTCTCCGGCCAAGAAGTCGCCGGCCAAGAAGGCCACCGCGGGGCGCTGACCCGACCGCGGACACCCTCCCCGCGGTTGGCGGACACCTCCTCCGCGCTGGCGGACAGGATCGGTGCTCACGGGCCCTCAGGACGCGCAATTCGTCCGCCAACGGCGCGGAGGCGTCCGCCAACTGCGTGGGGGTGTCCGCCAACTGCGTGGGGGTGTCCGCCAACGGCGCGGAGGCGTCCGCCAACCGAGGTGCTGATCAGGTGTCGGCGGTGTCCAGACCCTCGACGGTGGGGCGCAGTGCCACGTTCCCGGCCTGCCACCGGTCCGCGAGGGTCGGCCGGAGCGGCCGGGCCAGCTGCGTCATGATGCCGCGCCCACGCAGTTCGACGCTGCGTCCCAGCACCCACCTCGCCGCCTCGGGAGCGTCGGCGTTGCGGATCGCGGCGGCCGACGCCAGGACGTGGCCCTGTTCGGACTTGGCCAGGGTGGTCAGGCGTGCGGCCTCGTTGACCGGATCACCGATCACGGTGTACTCGAAGCGCTTGGCGTGTCCGATGTGCCCGGCGATCACGGTGCCGTAGGAGACCCCGATGCCCGCCGAGAGCGGGGAGAGCCCGGCGAGCTGGCTCTGGAGGGCGCGGGCGGCCCGGAGCGCCCGACCGGCCTCGTTCTCGACCTCGATGGGCGCACCGAACACCGCGAGCAGGGCGTCGCCCTGAAACTTGTTGATGTACCCGCCGTTGGTGTCGACGGACTCGACGGCGATCCGGAAGAAGTCGTTGAGCACGGAGACCACCTCGGCCGGCTCGTGGGCCGCAGCGAACTCCGTCGAACCGGTGAGGTCGACGAACAGCACCGCGACCTGGCGTTCCTGCCCGCCCAGTTCGGTGCCCCGCTCGAGCGCGTTGCGTGCGACGTCCTCGCCCACGTAGCGACCGAAGAGGTCCTGGATCGCCTCGCGTTCCTGCAGGCCGGTCACCATCTCGTTGAAGCCCTGGCCCAGTCGGCCGATCTCGGAGCTGTCGTAGATGGTGACGCGGGCCTCGAGGTCGCCCTTCTTGACCCGACCGACGCCCGCCTGCATCTCGCGGACGGGGTCGGCGATGGAGTCCGAGACCAGGCCCATGCCGATCGCGCCGGCGATCACGGCGACGCTGGCCATCACCGCGAGCGCCACGAGGATGTGCCCGGGGTCGTCACCGAACAGCCCGACCCACTGCCCGGTGAGGATCAGCAGGATCCCGGCGACGGGGATGACCGTGGTGAGCGCCCAGCCCAGGAAGATCCGTCGACGGACCCCCGGGACGTGCCGGTTGGCCGGCACGCCCTGGGCGAGGGCGCGGACGGTGATCGGCCGCATGATCCGCTCGGCCTGGAGGTACGAGATCAGGCAGGTGGTGGTCCCGCCGAGGATGCTCGTCACGCCCACCACCAGGGCGAGGCGGGGGGAGTGGGCCACGTTGGCGACGACAAAGACGATGGTGCCGATCAGCCACATGGCCCCGGAGATGAGCGCCTGGTGGAAGGGCAGCCGCAGGGCCCGGTTGCGGATCGCCCCGCCGAACTCCTCACCTGACCGGTCGACCCGGAGTACCGGGAGCAGGAGCAGGGTCGACGCGATGACCCCGCCGATGAACGCCAGCACAAGGTAGCCGATGAACAGGTACTGGTTGAGGAACCGGAACTGGTCCAGGTCGAGGAAGCGGTCCATCGGGAGGACGAAGCGCAGGAACGCGAAGACGAAGACCGCGCCGATGATGTTGGCCTGCACCATCGTGAGGGCATAGACGGGCCAGGGGGTGGCCCACAGCCACCGGAACAGCCTGACCCAACGCTCCATTGGGTCAAGGGTAGTTCCCGGGGCTCGTCACGGGAACGCAGGTGTGACGTAGTGCGGCGATATGGGGCGCTTCCGGATTTAGAGTGCGTTGATCTGGTTCTGGAGCTGTCCGGAGTGGATGAGTGATCGCAAGATGTAGTGCTTGAGGTTCCGGAAGCCGAGGGCGATTCCGCGGAGGTGCTCGAGGCGTCCGTTGATGGCCTCGACGGGCCCGTTGGAAGCGCCCACGTCGAAGTAGGCCAGGATCTCTCGGTGCCGCTTCCACAGGGACCGGCCGAGCTGCGCCAACTCGGTGAGGTGCTTCGGCACGCCAGTCCGGATGGACTTGAGGAGCTTGTACATCGCGATCTTTCCGTCCCTTCGCCGCGGCTGCTCGTAGGCGTTGATCAGCCCCTGGTAGACGCGGTAGGTGACCTCCACCGCGACGTGGGCGTCGTGGGCGACGAACGCCTTGAACAGGCGAGCTTTCTGCTTGTCGGTGAGCAGCTCAGCGCGGGTGCGCAGGATGCGGCGGATCCCGTACAGGGGGTCGCCGGTGCGGCCCCGATGTCCGGTGGTGGTCTGCTGTATTCGTTGTCGGCACACGGTGAGCTTGTCGGCGGCCAGATGGACGACGTGGAACGGGTCCATCACCGTCCGTGCCTCGGGGACGGCTTTGGCGGCGGCGGTGTGGTATCCGGCGAACCCGTCCATCGTCACCACCTTGACGCGGTCTCGAAACATTTGGTCACGGGCATCGAGCCACTCGGTGAGCACCTTCGCTGAACGGCCCGGGACCATGTCCAGCAGCCGAGACGGGCCGGCGCCGTCCACGACCGGTGTGAGGTCGACCAGCACGGTGACGAACGAAGAGGAACCGTCGCCGCGCACGTGCTTCCACTTGTGCTCATCGACCCCGAGAACGCGCACCCCGTCGAAGTGTCCGGGCTGGTCGTAGACCATCGTGCGGATCTCCGAGACCGCGAGATCGTTGACCAGATCCCACCCCAGCCCGAGGGCCTTGGCCACGGCGGACACGCTGGTGCGATCGATCGCCAGACGCTGCAGAATCCAGCGGGTGCAACGGCGGGTGGTCTT